>JBBDXJ010000082.1:0-41473 GCA_040902445.1 Cyclobacteriaceae bacterium
GTAAATGTCGGCGGGATGGTATTCGGCATTTCCATGAAACTGGTTACCCCTCCTGCTACCGCGGCACGTGATTCTGAGTAAATGGTTGCTTTGTGCGTCAGTCCCGGTTCGCGAAAATGTACCTGATCATCAATCGCTCCCGGAAGAAGATGTTTCCCCCTGGCATCGATTACCGTATCGGCCTCTCTTGAAGAAAGGTCTTTTCCGATGCTTTCAATAATCCTGCCTTTGATCAATACATCTCCTTCATAGACCTTGCCTTCATTGACTATATTTGCGTTGAGGATCAGTGTATTTTTCATTCCCGTAAAAATAATGCAAAGTGTCTTCAAATACTTCATTCGAAATTTTTAATCTCAATAAGCAGTTATTGAGTGCCATAGCTGATGCTGGATTTGAAACACCCACAGAGATACAGCAAAAATGTATTCCCCTGATCCTTGGGGGGCAGGAAGTAATTGGAATCGCACAAACCGGAACGGGAAAAACCGCTGCGTATCTGCTGCCTATACTGATGAAAACCAAGTTTGCAACCGGAAAAGATCCACGTGCATTGATCCTGGCTCCCACCAAGGAATTAACGCTGCAAATTTCCGAGCACGCTTTACAATTATCCAGGTACACAGACCTTCGGATATTAGCCCTTTATGGAGGCGTAGGCCCGAAAACGCAAATTGAACACCTTGCAAGCGGTGTGGACATTCTGATTGCCACTCCCGGCCGTTTTATGGAATTTTATCTGAAGGGAGAACTTATTACCAAACAGATCAAAACCCTTGTGCTGGATGAAGCTGACAGGATGATGGATATGGGTTTTATGCCGCAGCTGCGACGGGTTTTCGAGATCATACCCAACAAAAGGCAGAACCTGCTGTTCTCTGCTACATTCCATGAAAAAATAGAAAGGCTTTCAAGGGAATTTCTGGAATTCCCGGTGAAAATAGAGGTCACACCGCAGGCAACGGCCGCAAAACAGGTAGACCAGGAGTTATATATTATCCCGAATCTGCGAACCAAGATCAATTTTCTGGAACATCTTCTCGAAGACAAGGATGCCTTCAACCGTGTACTCATCTTTACACGCACTAAAGAAGTGGCCAACAATGTTTTTAAATACCTCGAGCGAAAGGAATTCGGTCCCGTGAAGGTGATTCATTCCAACAAAGGGCAAAATACGAGGATCAATGCGGTGAACGAATTCAAGAAAGGAAATCTGCGGATACTGGTTTCAACTGATGTTACAGCACGCGGTATAGATGTCGTTAAGGTATCCCATGTGATCAACTTTGATGTGCCTATTCTCTATGAGGATTACGTGCACCGCATCGGACGGACAGGCAGGGCATTCCAGGAAGGCATGGCAATCACCTTTGCTACACCTGCAGAAATATATCATGTGGCAAAGATCGAAAAACTGATCTGCGAAAAAATTCCCGTAAAGCCATTGCCCGCGGCTGTTGAAATAGTTGAAACTCCTCCTTACGAAGGGCATGAGATGGCCAAAGAGATCGACCTGCAGAAGAAGAAAGAAGATCCGACTTTTCAGGGAGCATTTCATGAAAGAAAGGGAGCGGCTAAACGCAGGAAATAGTGCAAGGTTCAAAGTCCAAAGTTAGATCGAGGACGGATCAATTGCCTCCTGCTTTAGCTGGAGGGTAAGAGATAGCTGGAGAATCGGCTTTAGCCAAATGATTGCGAACTGCTTATCCGTTTTGAAATAATTCGGAATGGGAAAAGTTGACCTTGAACTGGCCTGTAAAAAAAAGAATGCTACACTTTGGGCGTAGCACTGAAGTATTGCCAAAATTCAAGATTATTATCTACCGCGAGCTGGCACCGGATTCCTGTTACAGAATTGTCAAATTGCAAAATTGATCAATTGTCAAAATTGATTTTATCCGTTCATCGACAGCAAAAATTCTTCATTATTTCTTGTGCCTTTCATTTTCTGAAGCAGGAATTCCATCGCTTCATTCGAATTCATGTCGCTCATAAACTTGCGCAGGATCCAAACTCTTTGCAATTCATCTTCTCGCATGAGCAGGTCTTCACGCCTGGTTCCAGATGCAGGAACATCAATAGCAGGGTAAACACGCTTGTTGGCAAGTTTCCGGTCCAGTTGAAGTTCCATGTTGCCGGTTCCTTTGAATTCTTCGAAAATAACTTCATCCATTTTAGACCCTGTATCAATAAGGGCGGTGGCTATGATCGTTAATGATCCCCCACCTTCAACATTGCGGGCTGCTCCGAAGAAACGTTTTGGTTTGTGCAGCGCGTTAGCATCCACACCACCGGAAAGGATTTTTCCGGAAGAAGGAACTACAGTGTTATAGGCACGTGCAAGGCGAGTGATGGAGTCCAGAAGAATAACCACATCATGACCGCATTCAACCATGCGTTTTGCTTTTTCCAGAACAATGCTTGCAACCTTCACATGACGCTCCGCCTGTTCATCGAAGGTGGATGCAACAACCTCCGCTCGCACACTGCGCGCCATATCCGTTACCTCTTCAGGACGTTCATCGATCAGCAACACGATCAGATAAACTTCGGGATGGTTTTGAGCAATGGCATTGGCAATAGCTTTCAGCAATACCGTTTTACCCGTTTTAGGCTGGGCGACGATCATACCGCGCTGACCCTTTCCGATAGGAGCAAAAAGGTCGAGGATTCGCGTGGACATATTATCCGGAGTTGTACTCAAACGAAGTTTCTCCTCGGGGAAAAGCGGCGTAAGGTATTCGAAAGCGACGCGGTCGCGAATTTCTTCGGTCGTCTTGCCATTTGCCGATTCTACTTTAAGAAGTGCAAAATATTTTTCGCCTTCTTTTGGCGGGCGTATCAGACCTTTTACCGTATCTCCGGTTTTCAGTCCAAACAATTTTATCTGCGAAGGAGAAACATAAATATCATCCGGGCTTGCGAGGTAGTTATAATCAGATGATCTCAGAAAGCCGTATCCATCTTGCATGATTTCCAGGGCGCCTTCGTTGCTGATGGCGCCGTCGAAATCGCGGATAGAAGGCCGCTGTGCCTGCGGTGTTTTGTCTTCGCGCGTATCTTGTTTGGAAGGTTGTCCGTATTGCTGCGATTCCCTTTCAGGTTTTTCTTCAAAGGAATCCTTATCGTCAAATTTTGGGACAGCATTTTCAAAATCCAGGTTTATGGAATCAAAGGAATCATCGGATGAGATTTCAGTTGCCTGTTTAGGGGGAGCAGGAGCAACATTCTCGCGTCGGCGTGGACGAACTTTGCGATCGGGTTCAGCTTCAGCTCCTACTTCAGGAGAATTGTCACCCGATACAGCCTGCTGGTCAAGGATTTTGTAAACAAGATCTTGTTTTGTGAGTTTTTTGGCATTTTTTACGCCCATCCCCTCAGCGATTTCCTTCAATTCAGAAAGAAGTCTGACGTTCAGATCATCAATAGTATACATGTAGTTTTAAAATGAATGTGTTATTATGTGTTTGTGATAGGTTCGAAACAGAAAGGTTCTGAAACTAAAATCATCAATAGAGAAAGTCTTTTGAAGTCAAAAAGTTTGGTAGCAAAATACGGGATCTATATTCAGAGGACTTGAGACTAAGCCATATGACGATGCAATTATAGCCTAAAATTTAACATTTTCAAATGAATAAATAAATTTATTATGCCCCCTACCCCTCCAGGCCGGTCAAAAAATTTACTTTTGAAGAACTATTTCGTCCATAGTTCATTGTTGAATTCGTGGTCACTCACACCTTTCGACTATGGACAATCGGCAATTGACTATCACATAAATCAAACACTTAAAAGATGCTCCAGGTTTCCCTTATACGAGAAGAAAAAGAAAAAGTAATTCATGGTTTGAAAAAAAGAAGACTTCAGAAAGTGGAAGAGTCGATTGAAGGTGTTCTAAACCTTGACCTCAAGCGGCGTCAGACACAGCAACAGCAGGATGCGCTTTTATCAGAAGCCAATTCCATTGCCCGCGAAATTGGCAATCTTATGAAAGCCGGAAAGAAAGCTGAAGCGGAAGCGCTTAAGGCAAAGACTGTTCAGATGAAAAAACAACTTGCTGAATTGGGCCCTGAACTTACAAAAACCGAAGATGAACTACAGAAGGCGCTGTACGCTTTGCCAAACGTACCCGCAGCTAATGTACCTGAAGGAGGTGGCGCTGATGATAATGTAAAAGTTTATGAAGCAGGCAAGGCGCCTTTGCTTCCGCCTAATGCCTTGCCCCACTGGGAACTCATCAAAAAATATGACATCATTGACTTTGACCTGGGAATCAAAATTGCTGGCGCAGGATTTCCCGTATACAAGGGTAAAGGCGCGAGATTACAACGGGCGCTGATCAATTTTTTCCTCGACGAAGCTGAGAAGCAAGGCTACAGGGAAACCCAGCCGCCGATTGTGGTGAACGAAGCTTCCGGGTATGGCACCGGTCAATTGCCTGACAAAGAAGGTCAGATGTACCATATTCAACTTGACAATCTTTATCTTATTCCCACTGCAGAGGTTCCCATCACTAATTTATATCGCGATGTGATCCTTACGGAAGAACAACTGCCGGTGAAAAACGTGGGGTACACTCCGTGTTTTCGGCGCGAGGCTGGAAATTGGGGGGCACATGTCAGGGGCTTGAACCGCCTTCACCAATTCGATAAAGTGGAAATTGTTCAGATCACAAAGCCGGAAGATTCGTATCGGACCCTGGAAGAAATGTGCGCGTATGTTCAGGCACTTCTTGAGAAGCTGGAATTGCCTTATCGCAAGTTATTGCTTTGCGGTGGAGATATGGGCTTTACTTCCGCCATGACTTACGACCTCGAAGTTTTTTCAGCAGCCCAGCAGCGGTGGCTTGAAGTGAGTTCGGTCAGTAATTTTGAAACTTATCAGGCAAACAGACTAAAACTGCGTTACAAGAACAAAGAAGGAAAAACAACGCTGTTGCATACCCTCAATGGCAGCGCATTGGCACTTCCCAGGATTGTGGCCGCAATTCTTGAGAACAATCAAACCGCTGAGGGAATTAGAATTCCAAAGATACTGACACCTTACACTAAATTCGAGATCATTGATTGATGTATCGGTTTTCAATCGCATATACGTCCAACTACACCAACGCATGAACACCTCCGTACATACAATATCCTTTGGTACCTTTGCAGGCGAAATAAAAACGAATTCTCAAACCTGTGTTATGAACACTTCTATTTTTAAAATTTTTTATGCAATTCTAAGTTTTGTCTTAATGATAAGTTGTAACAAAGCCTCCGAGAAAATTTCTGGTATCCGGTATCCGGAAACATTGAAAGTTGATACCGTTGATAAATATTTTGGTGAAGATGTCAGAGATCCTTATCGATGGCTGGAGGACGACCGGTCATCCGAAACAGGGGCGTGGGTAAAAGCTCAGAACGATGTTACCTTCGCATACTTGAATAATATTCCCTACCGGGATAAGATCGAAGAACGATTAGAAAAATTATATGACTACGAACGTTTAGGGTCACCATTCAGGGAAGGTGACTATTTTTATTTCTACAAGAATGACGGCCTTCAGAATCACAATGTGTTGTATCGCAAGAAAGAAATAGATGGAACACCGGAAGTTTTTCTGGACCCCAATACATTTTCAAAAGATGGTACCACAGGCCTTGCAGGCATTTCCTTCACCAGGGATGGTTCCATGGCAACTTATCTGATCACAGAAGGTGGCTCTGACTGGAGAAAAGCCATCGTGATAAAAACTTCCGACAAGACAATAGTGGAAGACACCTTGCGCGATATCAAATTCAGCGGTATAGCGTGGAAGGGCAATGAAGGATTTTACTACAGCAGTTATGATAAACCAACCGGAAGTGAATTATCCGCCAGAACGCAGTTTCACAAACTGCATTATCACAAACTCGGAACCGGGCAGGAGCAGGATGAGTTGATCTTTGGAGGTGAAAAAACTCCCACAAGGTATATTGGTGGTTATCTGACGGAAGATGAGAGGTTCCTGGTAATTACGGCTGCCACGAGCACCACCGGAAACGCATTGTATGTCCGGGACCTGAGTGACCCCAGTGGAGAACTGGCCACGGTCGTGGATAATTTCAGCAATGATCATTTTGTTTTGGCAAATAATGGTTCAAGGTTGATAATCCACACCAATTTAAATGCGCCTAACAATCGCATTGTTACAGTTGATTTCGGCAAGCCTTCACCTGAATTCTGGAAAGACATCATTGGCGAAACCGGAAATGTCATGAGTGCATCAACCGGAGGAAGAAAGATCTTCACCAATTATATGGTCGATGTAAAAACGCAGGTTAAACAATACGACCTGAACGGAAAACTCGAACGCGAGGTAACCTTGCCGGGCATTGGTACTGCGGATGGTTTTAATTCGAAACAAGATGAAAAGGAGATATATTACACTTTTACTTCCATTATCTTTCCTACAACCATATTCAAATATGATATTGCTTCGGGCAGATCAACATTATATGAAAAACCGAAAGTAGATTTTAATCCTGATGATTATGAGACACGCCAGGTCTTTTATAGTAGCAAGGACGGCACAAAGATCCCGATGTATATCGTTCACAAAAAAGGAATTGAACTCAATGGAAAGAACCCTACGTGGTTATACGCGTATGGCGGTTTCAACATCAGTCTTAATCCCACCTTCAACACTTCGCGGATCGTTTGGTTAGAAAACGGCGGGATCTATGCGCAACCCAATTTGCGCGGAGGTGGCGAGTACGGCGAGAAGTGGCATCTTGCCGGAACAAAAATGAAGAAGCAAAATGTCTTTGATGATTTCATTTCCGCCGCAGAGTATCTTATAAAAGAAAAATATACATCGAGTAATTATCTCGCCATTGCAGGCGGCTCTAATGGCGGATTACTGGTAGGTGCAACCATGACACAAAAGCCCGGGCTGGCAAAGGTTGCGCTTCCTGCTGTGGGTGTTATGGATATGCTCCGCTATCACAAATTCACGGCGGGAGCTGGATGGGCCTATGATTACGGAACCTCCGAAGAATCTAAGGAGATGTTTGATTACCTGAAAAAATATTCTCCGGTTCACGCGCTGAAACCTGGAACTGAATACCCTGCAACGCTAGTGACAACGGCAGACCATGATGACCGTGTCGTGCCCGCGCATTCCTTTAAATTCGCGGCCGCGCTCCAGGAAAATCATTCAGGTGACAATCCTGTTCTGGTACGAATCGATACAAAGTCTGGCCACGGTTCTTCCAATCTCAAAAAAGCCCTTGAAGTGGTGGCAGATCAATATGCGTTTACCTGGTATAACATGGGCATAATACCACCTTTGGCAAAGGAGGAGATGTAGCAGCCCCTAAATTCCCTAAAGGGGATTAAAATTTGTATGCAACAAATAACCATCCGTCAGGGCAAAAAAGAAGATCTTCCTCGCGTGCTGGAACTCATCAAAGAACTGGCAACGTTCGAACGCGCACCTCATGAGGTCACAAATACTGTCGGGCACCTCGAACAGGATGGCTTTGGTCCGCATCCGGTCTATGGATTTTTTGTAGCTGAAACGGGAGATAATATTATCGGCCTTTCATTGTACTACTGGCGTTATTCAACGTGGAAAGGAAAAAGACTTTACCTGGAGGATATCATTGTCACTGAATCAGAGCGAGGCAAAGGCGCGGGAAAACTTCTTTTTGATCGCACCATGCAAAAAGCTTTGGAAGAAAACTGCACCGGCATGATGTGGCAGGTTCTGGAGTGGAATGAACCCGCGATCAATTTCTATAAAAAGTATGGATCAAAACTTGATGGTGAATGGGTGAATTGTAGTTTGGAGGCGGAGCAGATCAGGAAGTTGTTAGGGTGAATGGTGAGTGGCGATTCAAACCTCCTCCAGGAGTGTGCGAAACGCGATGTGTTTGTGCTCGAATTTTTTCCTATGTTGTTCAATTAACACGGGAGCGAAGACCTCGAGGTATTGCTGGACATCCTCGATGCTTCTGGCGAAATACTGAATGCTGTAAGATATCGTTCCATCATCCTGATCGTGGAGCACTTTGTACATTTTCGATCCTACAAACAGACCCGTATTTAAAACATCTTTAATGTGCTTTTCCCTCATATACTGAAGCCATTCCTCCTCAATATCTTTATCAACCCCGACGGTTACGTTGTACAATAGCATAGACAAAACTAAACGTTTTATTTTATTTCCTGCACAACATAGCTTTGATCGTTAAAGACCACCTTCTCACCAACCTTTAATCTCATTAATTTCACACCAAGAGAGATGCCGGTGAGATTAACTCTACGCGATGGTGGGGTTCAGACAATAATTAGCCCGCAACATAATCATGCAGGTAGTTGAAGTGCTCCGTCAATTTGCCCTTCCTGGTTATTGTCGCCCGTTCAATTACTTCCTCTTTATCTTCACCGGTCAGCACAGGAAGGATACGGTCAATGAGATCTCTCCCAAATTCCTCGGAAGCGCTTCGGGGCAATTCGCACGGAAGGTTGTCGATCGCCATCACTGTTACAAAATCCTTATGGCTTAAAGGTGGCTTTACTTCATCTGTTACTGGATCATAATCATAGAGGGGATCAACAATGGTACTTGCTTTTTTTGTACTGGGAATTGAACCGTTAATGTCGCAGGTGATGTCGGCTATCACTTTCAATTTAAAATCAGGATCCTGCATATCTTTTGGATTAAACAACAGAGGCGCTTTCGGATTCCAGTAGGCGCCGGCTATGAGCATGTCTCCGGCTGCCGCAAATGCTCTGAATGTTGAATCGTATCGCTCCGGGTGTTTGTGGAATTCATCCCGGTTAAAGTGTCCTCCCTCCCTCCTGAGGTTATAGTCCGCACTGCTGAGCTGGACATACACAGGTTCATTAAATTCCCTTGTTAAGAAATCGTACGTGTTAACCTTCCGGATATCTGCACTATCCAACGTCTCCATCGCTCCGCGCCCTACGCGGCCAGCACCCGTCAATATTATTTTGATGGGTGGAAGATGTACTTTCCTCAGCTCGCGCTTCAGGTCGTTGACGTCAAAGCATTCGTACGCTCGCCGGAGGGAAAATAGATTAAGTCTTTTTCCGAATGTCCATAAAGCATTATAAGCCCCGACGATTCCCGCGTAACGGCCAAAGGCGACCAACCGATTTCCATGGCGATCTTTCAGGGCTTCATAGTCAATGAGCCTGATATTTTTCTTCAGGATTTGCCGCAACAATTTTCTGTTGTGGGGTTGTTTCTTTAAGGTGTGCGAAAAAAACAAATACGTTTTGTCAGGCACCAATTGGGCTATCGATACTTCCTTTATCCCCATGAGGATATCACATCCAGTCAGGTCTGCTAAAACTTCAATGTCCAGATTGCGGTATTCTTCATCGCGAAAACATCTGACCTCGCTCTCCTGGCATACAATCTTTACACCTGGAAATCGCTGTTCGATCTCTTCGGTTTGCAAAGGTGTAAAAGGAACTCTTTTATCAGGCGGAATTTTTCCTTCGCGGATAAGTCCGATCTTTAAAGATCTCATGGCACTCGTTAATAATTATCTGGCATCAGGTATTAGGTGTCAGCAATACTGTACATAAACTCCATGATAATTGAACAAATCATGAATGTCTTATGCGTGTCAGGTGATTAATGCCTAACGTTCGAGAAAACTTCCCAGCAAAGAACTTCCTTCTTTTCCCCGGTTTGCTCCGTAGGGGGCCAACGCCTGCACCAATTTTCTGATCGGCATGGATTGAAGCCAGATCTTTCCGGTGCCGCGCAAGGTAGCAAGAAACATTCCTTCTCCGCCGAATATCATAGAACGAAGTCCTCCTGCCATCTGCACATCAAAATCAACCTGTGATTCGAAAGCAACCACGCAACCTGTATCTACACGCAGCGTTTCGTTGTTTAAAGTTCTTTCGATCACCGTTCCCCCCGCATGAACAAAGGCTTTTCCGTCGCCCTGAAGTTTTTGCAGTATGAATCCTTCACCACCGACCAGTCCGGAGCCAATTCTCTTGTTAAAAGTAATAGAAACCTTTGTACCAAAAGCTGCGCACAGAAATCCATCTTTTTGGACGATCAGTTCATTGTTTGGGCTCTTTGACAAGTCTACAGGAATTACTGTTCCGGGATAGGGAGCGGAAAACCCGATCTTTGCTTTCCGGCTACCCTTGTTGGTGAAGTGAGTCATAAACAAAGATTCACCTGTCAGTATCCGGCTTCCTGCGGAAAGCAGTTTATCGAACAGGCCCTGGTTGGGAATTGATCCGTCACCCATTTTTGCTTCAAACACTATGCCTTCCTCCATAAACAACATGGCGCCTGCTTCCGCGATAACGGTTTCCAGCGGGTCGAGTTCAACTTCAACGATCTGTATGCTTTCTCCTTTGATCTGATAATCGATTACATGTGATGCCATATAGGTAGTTGTTGGTTTTTAGGTGTTGGCTTTTGGTAAATGCGGGGATCAAAATAAAATAAAAAGCCTGAGATCCTTAGATCCCAGGCACATCAAATTTTCACGGAATGCGGTGCAAAAGAGAACATAAAAAGTTAACGCGTCAACTCTTTTTCTTTTTCCCTTTCTTCATGTCATCGTAATCCTCCCGTTCCGCCAGTTTTTTATCGTCGACATTCTTGTTGAGAAATTCGTTGATCTTCTCAATGTTCATATTGGATTTAATTTCTCCAAATGTGTCAATGGCTATGTCAAAACCTTGAAGGTCTTTATGGACCCGGGGTTTGGGAGTATTGCGTTTATTGGTATTTCGATGTTTCGTCATAACTGTATTTACGAAACTTTCACCTGCAAAGTTTTCAATGCGTGGTCAATTCTCCTTATAACCTCGTTTTTTCCGATAATTTCCATGATCATCATCAGATCCGGCCCACCCCCAAGTCCTGTTATTGTCAATCTGACAGCCTGCAGCACCTTCCCAATACCTATTCCAAGAGCGGCAGTTACCTCTTCCAGGGTACTTTTGGCAATCGAAGCATCAAATGCTGCTTTTGATTCAAGGGCGTCGCGGTATGCCGCCAATACTTTTGCGCCATCCGCGTTCCATTTTTTTGCCACTACAGCCTCTTCATAAGCGGCAGGTGGGTAAAAGAAAAACTTTCCTTGTTCCCAGAAGTCCTGAGGAAACGTAACCCGATCCTGCATCACGGTGACAATTTTGAGCGCTTTTTCTTTGGAACATGCAATATTTTCCTTCGCAAGCGAACTGTGTAAATATTCAGAGAGTTCCTCCAGGGGCTTTTGTCTCAGGTAATGCTGATTGTACCATTGAGCTTTGAGGATGTCGAAACGTGCTCCGGCTTTATTGATGCGCTCAAGAGAAAATTCGCTGGTCAATTCTTCGATTGAAAAAATTTCCTGCGTTGTTCCGGGGTTCCAGCCGAGGAATGCGAGAAAATTTATAAAGGCTTCCGGAAGATACCCCGCTTCTTTATAACCGGTAGCAATTTCTTTGGTTTCCGGATCCTGCCACGTCAAAGGAAAAATCGGGAAGCCCAAACGGTCAGCGTCGCGTTTGCTGAGTTTGCCATTGCCATCAGGTTTTAACAACAACGGAAGATGGGCAAACTGGGGCATTTGCTTTTCCCACCCCATGTATTTATACAACAGAACGTGCAACGGTGCCGATGGCAGCCATTCCTCTCCGCGGATCACGTGAGTAATTTTCATGAGGTAATCATCGACCACATTCGCCAGGTGATATGTTGGCATTCCATCTGATTTCATCAACACTTTGTCATCGATCTGCGAGGAGTGAACCATGACCCATCCGCGGATCAGGTCGTTTAGCCGCACCTCTTCCTTGCGGGGAATCTTTAGCCGGATGACGAAGGGTGTACCGGACTGGATCAATGCATTTACCTCTTCGGGTTTCAGCGTAAGGGAATTGCGCATTTCCATCCTGGTGATGCTATTGTATTGCTGAATAGCAACACCTGCGGCTTTAAGTCGTTCACGCATGGCTTCCAGTTCCTGTTCAGTGTCGAAAGCATAATATGCCGAGCCGCTGTCAATCAGTTGTTGCGCGTATTGCCTGTATATTTCTTTTCTTTCGGATTGCCGGTAAGGCGCATGAGGTCCACCGACGCCCACGCCTTCATCAATTTTAATACCTACCCACTCCAATGATTTACGGATGTATTCTTCTGCGCCTGGAACAAACCGGTTCTGGTCTGTATCTTCTATGCGAAGTATCATAGTGCCGCTAAGCTTGCGCGCAAGCAGATAGTTGTACAGGGCGGTTCTGATACCACCAATGTGAAGCGCCCCGGTAGGACTGGGGGCAAAACGAACACGTACTTCTCCCATGATCTATGATTCTCAAATAAACCGCAAGGTAATTTTGTTTGATTGATTAGGCAAACACGATTCGGTTGATTGGCGTAGAGACAAGGCAGGCCTTGTCTCTACGTTACGATTTCGCCGCAATGCAGGAGATCTCTGCGTTGACATCCTTTGGCAAACGGCTGACCTCAACCGTTTCGCGTGCCGGTGGATTTTCTATAAAATACTGACCGTAGATCTCGTTCACTTTGGGAAAATTACCCAGGTCTTTCAGAAAAATAGTGCTCTTCACGACATCCTTAAAGGTTAAGCCGGCCGCCTTCAGTACCTCACTCAAATTGATCATCACCTGCGTTGTTTCATCTTCGATATTCCCGGTAATGAGGTTGCCGGAAGACTTTTGGATCGCTATCTGCCCACTGATAAACA
This sequence comes from Cyclobacteriaceae bacterium, assembly GCA_040902445.1. Taxonomy (GTDB): domain Bacteria; phylum Bacteroidota; class Bacteroidia; order Cytophagales; family Cyclobacteriaceae; genus Chryseosolibacter. Next base: position 12,729 of record JBBDXJ010000082.1, read on the forward strand.
GAATGTTTCCGGCGAGAATCCCCTGGCTGTAGGGCCCGATCGGTTCAGGTGCCTGGGGGGAATAAACAACAGTATTTGACATGAGTTGCGATTTATTTGTCAGTGTGATTTCATCAAGATTTCATCAAAAATAGTTATATCTGCACACCCATATCTTAAATGCATGAAAATTTTAGTCATCGGTGAAGCAATCCATTTTGAAGAATGCCGGGAAAAGTTAGGAAACCATGAATATACTCACTTGCAATCTTATGGGGAAGCCGAAAAAATTCTCACCAGACATGAAGTGATCTTCGATTTTATGATCGATGAGACTCCCGCCTCATTTGGAATTTATGCCGGAAAGCCTGTAACCGTATTTCTGAATACGTGCAACATAAGTCTCTCAGAATTATCCCACAATGTTAATGATCCTTTGCAATGTACTGTATTTGGTTTCAATGGATTACCTACAATGTTTAACCGCCAGTTTCTCGAGGTTAGTGTTTCCAGACCCGATGATAAAGCCCCTCTGAAAAAGATCTGTGCCGAATTAAATACCGGATATTTATTGGTTGAAGACCGCATAGGGCTGGTGACACCCCGGGTAATTTGTATGATCATCAACGAAGCCTACTTCACTGTCCAGGATGGAACTGCGAGCCGGCAGGATATTGACCTGGCGATGAAGTTAGGAACGAACTATCCCTTTGGACCATTTGAGTGGTGTCAGCGGATTGGACTAAAAAATGTGTATAAATTACTTGAAGCGATCTATAAAGATACAAACGATGAGCGCTATAAGATCTCTGCGTTGATGAAGAAAGAGTATCTGGGAATAAAGGCACCAGGCATTGGGCATTAGGCATTATTCAACAGTCACGGACTTCGCCAAATTTCTCGGCTGGTCAACATTGCAACCGCGCATGACTGCGATGTGATAGGAGAGTAGTTGCAGCGGTATAACCGATACCATTGGCATGAGCGCTTCATGGACGGCGGGAACTTCAATAACGAACTCCGACATTTTCGGAATGAGCTTATCCCCGGCGGTAACTACGGAAATAACCCGGCCTTTTCTTGCTTTTACTTCCTGAATATTGGATACGATCTTTCCGTAAGAACTGTCGTTTGTAGCGATAAACACCACAGGCATCTCGTTATCGATGAGTGCAATCGGTCCGTGTTTCATTTCGGCCGCGGGATAACCCTCAGCGTGTATGTAGGAAATTTCTTTCAGCTTCAGCGCACCTTCCAGGGCAACCGGAAAATTGTATCCGCGTCCGAGGTAAAGAAAGTTTCGCGCATCCTTGAAAGTTGCGGCGATCTTTTCGATCTGATCATTCAATTTCAAAGCTTCCTGAACTTTCGCGGGAATGTTTTCCATTTCAACGAGGAGTTCATGCAGTTTCCCCTCAGTAATAGAACCCTTCTTTTGCGCCACGATCAAGGCGATCATATTTAAAACAGTGAGCTGCGCGGTAAATGCTTTGGTGCTTGCTACACCGATTTCAGGTCCGGCGTGTGTGTACGCTCCTGCATGTGTTGCCCGCGGGATCGAGGACCCCACTACATTACATACACCAAAGATGATGGCGCCCTTCGACCTTGCCAGTTCAATGGCAGCCAGTGTGTCAGCGGTCTCTCCGGATTGTGAGATTGCGATGACCACATCGCCTTCGCGGATAACGGGATTTCGATAACGGAATTCAGAAGCGTACTCCACTTCTACGGGGATCCGGCAAAATTCTTCGAAGAAATATTCTGCCACAAGTCCCGCATGCCATGAGGTACCACAGGCCACAATCAGGATCCGTTCTGCATTTACAAGTCTGTTCAAATATTCGCGCAAGCCCCCAAGGATCAATCTGCCTGATTGCGAATCCAGTCTTCCGCGCATACAATCGCTGATGGATTTGGGCTGCTCAAAGATCTCCTTGAGCATAAAATGGTCGAAGCCACCTTTTTCAATTGCTTCCAGTTCCATATCCACCTTCTGGATGTAAGGTGTCAAAGGAAGATTTGCAGTGTTTGTGACGGTTAGTTTATTGTTTTGAATAACGGCTACCTCCTGGTCATTGAGGTATACGACTTTATTCGTGTATTCCACAATAGGAGTAGCATCCGATGCGAGAAAAAATTCATCAATGCCGACACCGATAACGAGCGGGCTACCTTTCCTTGCGGCAACCAGGAGGTCAGGGTCGTCTACCGACATAATAACAATGGCTTAGGCTCCGATTACTTTTGTTAAAGCAAGCCTGACTGCCTCTTCCAATGAACATTCTTCCTCTTCTTTGATGTCCTCGATAAAGTGAATGAATACTTCCGTATCCGTATCGCTTAGAAACTTATGTCCTTTGTTGATCAGTTCCTGTTTTAATGAACTATAGTTTTCAATAATGCCGTTGTGAATGATGGCAAGTTTTCCGGAAGCGGAGTAATGAGGGTGGGCATTTATATCGTTTGGTTCACCATGTGTTGCCCAGCGGGTGTGGCCGATGCCGATGTGGCTGTGCAGATCTTTTTCCTTCAGATGCTTTTCAAGTTCGGAGACTTTGCCTTTCTTCTTATAGACATTCAATCCACCATTGAGAAGAGCGATGCCGGCGCTGTCATAACCGCGGTACTCAAGCCGTTTTAACCCTTTTATGATAACCTCGCGGGCTTCTCGAGGTCCGACGTAAGCCACAATTCCGCACATGTTTATTGCGTAGGTTCATTAGGCCGGGTGTAATAGACCCTAAGCTTGATATTCTGCTCGTGAAAGGCCAACCGGTTAACTGATTTAGCAATCTGGGGATCCTCCGGTATAAGAGCAAAATATTTAAAGCGCACTTTATGTTCCTCTTTTTTAAAGAGCTGCTGTGCAAACAGGGTAAGAAAGCCATTGTAATGAATGGAATCTGCCTGCGTGATCGTATACATAGTTCCACTGGCCGACATTGGGGTAAACATGTTTCCCGCCAATCCAAGTTGTCCGGCATAAAGGCTAAGCGAGGTACTGTCGGCCATATACTGTGCAGGGTTAGTTTCGCGGCTGGCGATTTTTTTCAGATGACCTTCTCCGGTGATGGCCCGAAGTGATAAGACATTGATCTGCGGATATGTTGTTGATTCAGGAATACCAAGATGAAGTTCTGCCGAATTGACGATCATGGTAGAGTTTGTATCCTGATCGACAAATTCGTAAAACCGGCTGAAGTCCAGGCGCGTTAACGTCCCCGTACCTGCTTGTATATAACGAAGGTTATTATCCGGAGTAAAGGGCTGGGAATACTGGTTTAATCCGGCCAGGGCTGTAGATGAGCGATTGCTCTTTATCTGATTGTAGCTGATGACGCCGGTGAAGGATAAGTGTGCCTGAAGGCTATCAGTATCAGTATCGTGATAGTGTAGTGTGATTCTCGAGGCGGTAGCGGAAGGGTTGAATCCAACGACCTTGTCTCCGTCATTCGCAACAACAGCAATGCCTTTAAACTGTTTTACAAATGCGCTGACGTTTACAAAAGCAGAATCGGCTGTACTGGTGGCATTCCTGTATTTGATTGCACTATCAAATATTCTTTGTCCGAAAGCAGCGTCAAGTGGCAGGCTAATAGTGATTGTAGTGTCTTTCCTTTCATTGATGTATTCCTGGAATGATTCGGGCAGAATGGCAAAAGTTTTAGTGCCTAATGGAGTCGGGTTATAGGGGGTATTGGATTTATTGAAGTAATACGCCAGGCTATCGATCATCAATTCATTCTCCACTTCATGAACGCTGATGGTTTGTGGAGTGAAACCAAGGCTTCCATAAGAATAAAAATCAAAACGCAGTTGCAGGGAAACAGAATCAAAGACGGCACCTGACTCGAATTGTGTCACCGCCGTACTGGTTGTAAAAAACTGAGTGATGGCGTTTGAACTTACTTCGCCAAAAAGGTCATCATTGTATTTCCCGACCAGCAAACGGTTTGTTTCCCCTTGCGATAAATAATAGTTTGAGGTACGCAATGAATCCATCAGCAGTACGCTGCTTTCGACCGGTATATCTACAAAGTTGACCTTTAACTTTTTGTTGGGATTTTTGAATCCGAGAATGCTGGTATCATCTTCACACGAAAAAAAAAATAAGGCAACTGCCAGCACGGCCAGTTGCCTCAAAGTCCTAGCCCACAAGTTCATTGTAGAGATTGTAGTATGATTCGGTGTAATTTTCGCTTTCGATGGTTTCAATTTTCTTCTCTTTGATCTTCTTAAACAGGCCTTCGAGCTTTTTATTGTCTCCGGCCACGATCACGGCATCAGAAAATTCAACGCCGAGTTTGATAAAGCCTTCGAAATCCGCGGTCTTCAGGTTACCCAGCATATTATCTTCAATGTCCATCATTTTAACCTTATCCAGCAAAGTGGCTTTAAATTTATGGCTGAAAGCATTGTTGTAAATGGTGAAGACCGTTTTTGTATTCTTGAACAACGGATCATTTTTATAGGTCGTTTTCAGATACAGTGGAATAAAGCTTGTGATCCAGTCGTTGCAATGAACTATATCAGGAGCCCATCCCAGTTTCCGCACAGTTTCGATCACACCTTTACAGAAGAAGATGGCGCGCTCGTCATTGTCTTCATAAAAATTATTTTCCTTATCGTGGAATACAGATTTGCGATGGAAGTAATCTTCGTTATCGATGAAATAAACTTGAAGTTTGGCATTCGGAATGGAGGCAACTTTGATGATCAAAGGTTTTTCCTCATCACCTACTGCGATGTTAATTCCCGAAAGCCTTACGACTTCATGTAACCGGTTTTTTCGTTCGTTGATTATCCCAAACCGCGGCACCAGGATCCTGATCTCCATCCCCCTCTCCTGCATCGCCTGCGGAAGCTTCCGTACAAAATCTGCTACCTCGGAGGTTTGAAGAAATGGATTGATCTCACTGGCTACATAAAGAATTCGGATTTTCGACATATTGTTATATTTTGAGTATAAACAGAATTTAGAGCGACAAAAGTACGAAAAAATACCCCCATTTTCAACTTATTTTCAGTTTTCCCTATATCTTTGCGACCTTTTAAAAAAATGGCCTAAAATGGAGATTTTCAAGCAAATTGCCCCTTTAAAGGCCTTTTTAAACGATTTAAAATGCCAGGGAAAGTCGGTTGGATTGGTGCCTACAATGGGCGCTTTACACGACGGCCATATTTCACTCATCAAAGCCTGCCAAACCGATAATCATGTAACTGTCGGTAGCATTTTTGTCAACCCCATCCAGTTCAATAACCAAAATGACCTGATAAAATATCCCCGGAATATTGAAAAAGACACAAAATTGCTGGAGTCGGTTGGATGCGATTTGTTATTCAATCCGGAAAACGCCGAAATGTATCCAAAACAGTCAATGCTCAGACTGGATTTCGGCAATCTGGATAAAGTAATGGAAGGGGAATTCAGGCCGGGTCATTTCAGTGGGGTAGCCCTGGTGGTCTCCAAACTCTTTAACATCGTACAGCCGGATCACGCCTACTTTGGTCAGAAAGACTGGCAACAGTTTGCTGTGATACAAAGGTTAACGGAGGAATTAAATTTCGATATTAGCTTGCACAGCATTCCCACTTTGCGCGAACCCGATGGACTGGCGCTTTCTTCCAGAAATCAGCGGTTGGATCCTGAGGGAAGAAAAAAAGCAAATGTTTTTTACAATGGCTTACAGTTCGGAAAGACCGCGTTTAAAGAACGGAAAAAGATCGCCGATGTGAAATCAAATGTCAGATCAATCGTTGAACAGTCTCCCGGTGTGAAACTCGAATACTTTGAACTCGTGGATAGTAAAAACTTAAATCTCCTGGAAAACGTTGAGCAATCGAAACAACCGATCATGTGTATCGCCGGATATGTAGGTGAGATCAGGTTGATCGATAATATGTTTGTTGAGTAGTCGATGGTCGATAGTTTGGAGTAATTTGTAATCGTGATTAAGAAGTGAGAATAGAAGTTCTAAAATCAAAGATCCACAGGGCAAAAATTACTGAAGCGGAACTTCATTACGTGGGCAGTATTACGATTGATGAAGCCCTGATGGATGCCGCAAACCTTATCGAAGGTGAAAAGGTGCAGGTCGTGAATGTAAATAACGGTGAACGCCTGGAAACTTATGTGATCACGGGAGAGCGCGGCTCGGGAACGGTTTGCCTTAACGGCCCGGCTGCACGCAAAGCTCAGGTCGGCGATATCGTCATCATCGTTTCATATGCATCCGTGAAGCTCGAAAAGGCAAGAAAATTCAAGCCGACGATCATTTTTCCAACGCCAGAGAATAAATTACCTTAAATTGTAAGCAAACTTTACCCTCCGCCTGTGTCCGGACCGCTTAAGACCTTTATTCAATACGCTATTATTTTCATTGTAACCGGGCTGCTCATCTGGTTTTCATTGAAGGGACTTACGGGTGAGAACAAAGGCGATTACCTGTTAAAAACATGGGAAGCCGCCGACAAAGGCTGGTTACTCCTCATGGCCGTTATCGCAATTATCAGTCACCTTCTGAGAGCACAGCGATGGCGAATGCTTCTTGAACCTTCCGGCTATCAAAGCAGATTAAGCTTCAGCTTTCTCTCGTTGATGGTTGGCTATCTTGTCAACCTTGTGATACCACGCGGCGGTGAGGTTTCGCGATGTTATAATCTCTACAAGCTCGACAAGACCCCTGTAGAGATCTCTTTCGGCACGGTGGTTGTTGAAAGGATCGTTGACCTGGTTTGCCTTTTGATCCTCATCTGCATTGCGTTTATTGTGGAGTCGGAAAAACTTTTTGGTTTTATCGAGACATTGCCCATCGGCGCCGGGGAGACTTCTTCAAAAATAAAACTTCTTTTATTTATTGGGGCAGGACTGATCGTGCTGGGGCTATTTTTCATTTTGCTGGTAAAAAAGAATAAAAGACTCAATGCTTTCTTTGTGAGAACATGGCATGGTTTCAAAGATGGGTTTTTATCAATTTTCAGGTTGAAGAACATAGGTCTCTTTATTGGTTATTCTATAACGATCTGGCTTTTGTATTTCCTGATGAGTTATACCGTGATCCTGGCTTTTCCGGAAACAAAACTCCTGGGGATAGAGGCGGTTTTGAGTGTTTTTGCCATCGGTTCTATTGCAATGGCGGCGCCCCTTCCCGGCGGAACTGGCTCATACCATGTTTTAGTACCACAGGGTTTGGTTTTCTTATACAATATACCTCAGGCCGATGCCGTGGCGTTTACATTCATTTTTCATGGCTGGATGACCGCAATTCTTATTGCAGCGGGTGCCATTTCCCTTATTGTGACATCCGTAATTGTTAAAAAGAAAAGGTGAACCGGGATCTATATTTAAAAATACAATGGGTTTAGCGTCTGGAACAGATTTGAGTCCGACGGTGTTTTATCTGTGTCTTTTTGACAGTTTTTTTGATTTGGCGTAAACATTGATATTTGCCATATTACAAATTGATTTGAAACTAACTTAATACTATAAGCTATGTACTTTGGTGCTTTAATCATTGGTGTTTTCTTCATGATAATCGGGTGGATAGTGAGTTCCCGGTTGAAGAACAAATTCAGAAAATATTCACAGGCTCACTTAACCAAGGATCTGACTGGCGAGGAGATCGCCAAGTTGATGCTGGCCGATCATGGACTCCACAACGTTCAGGTAATTAGTGTTGAAGGACAATTATCCGACCACTACAATCCCGCGAACAAAACCGTTAACCTCAGCCAGGAAGTATATCACGGGCGCAATGCGGCGGCGGCTGCGGTGGCATCACACGAATGCGGTCACGCGGTGCAGCATGCAAAAGCTTACAGCATGCTTGAGTTGCGTTCTGCGATGGTACCAATACAAAATGTGAGCGGTAAAGTGATGAACGTCATACTCATGATGATGATGTTTGGAGCTTTTGCCGCGGGGGGAATTTTTTCGTGGAATACGGCGCTGCTCGTGATCATCGCCTGTTATGGGCTCTTTACTTTATTTGCGTTCATTACATTGCCTGTAGAATTTGATGCAAGCAAGCGCGCCCTTGCCTGGATAGAGTCAAGGGGAATCGTTACTGCACGTGAGCACGAGATGGCAAAAGATGCCTTAAAATGGGCAGCCATGACTTATGTTGTTGCCGCCCTTGCTGCTCTAACTACTTTGTTTTATTACGTCATGATGTTCTTCGGAAGCCGTGACGAATAAATATTGAGACCCGATTAAGACACAGAATGCAAGCCTGAGATTATATCTCAGGCTTTTTTTTGTTTTAAGCTGGTTTTAAAACATATTTGGTAACGATGAATTTTGAATTCACAGAAGAACAGAAGGCGGTGCGAAACGCAGCCCGCGATTTCGCGCGAAATGAATTGCTTCCCGGCGTCATTGAGCGGGATACCCATCAGAAATTTCCCGCAGAGCAGGTTAAGAAAATGGGGGAGCTGGGTTTCATGGGCATGATGGTTGACCCCAAATATAATGGCGGGGGCATGGATACGATTTGCTACGTTCTCGCGATAGAGGAAATTTCAAAGATTGATGCATCCGCCTCTGTCTGTATGTCCGTGAACAACTCGCTGGTGTGTTGGGGTTTGGAAAAATTTGGAACGGAAGAGCAAAAACAAGAATTTCTAAAACCGTTGGCGGCCGGCAAGCTCATTGGTGCTTTCTGCTTATCAGAACCCGAGGCCGGCTCCGATGCAACCAGCCAACACACTACCGCCGAAGACAAAGGCGATCATTATCTGCTGAACGGCACAAAGAACTGGATCACCAATGGAAACTCGGCCAGCGTTTATCTCGTGATCGCCCAAACGCATCCGGAAAAAAAGCACAAGGGCATCAATACGCTGATAGTTGAAAAAGGAATGCCGGGGTTTGTTGTCGGTAAGAAAGAAGATAAGATGGGGATCCGCGGTTCTGATACACATTCCCTGATGTTCACAGATGTGAAAGTACCCAAGGCTAACCGCCTTGGTGAAGAAGGTTCTGGTTTTACGTTTGCCATGACAACACTTAATGGTGGCCGCATAGGCATTGCCGCACAAGCACTGGGAATTTCCTCCGGCGCTTACGAACTCGCATTAAAATATTCCAAAGAGCGAAAAGCATTCGGAAAGGCATTATCCCATCATCAGGCCATTCAATTTAAGCTTTCGGAAATGGCTACGAAGATTGACGCGGCAAGATTGCTGGTGCATAAGGCAGCTTATCTAAAAGACTACAAAAAAGATTTTGTGAAAGCCGCGGCCATGGCGAAGCTCTTTGCTTCTCAAATTGCCCAGGAAGTAACCACAGAGGCCGTGCAGATCCACGGTGGATACGGTTATGTGAAAGAATATCATGTTGAACGCATGATGCGCGATGCAAAAATCACGCAGATCTATGAGGGGACAACGGAAATACAGAAATTGGTTATTTCGAGGGAGCTGATCAAATGAATGTAGAGACAAGGCAGGCCTTGTCTCTACACCTTATTCCACGCGTAAATTTTTTCGGAGACCTCTGTCAGCAGATAAGGATCTTTTTCGAGTGCGTTTCCTATCACGATCATGTCGGCGCCGGCTTCCAGGGCAGCAATCGCTTTTTGTGCAGAATTGATGCCACCTCCGACAATCAACGGAATGGTTATTGATTTTCGGACTGCAGCGATCATTCGCGGGCTGATTTCTTTTTCGGCACCACTTCCTGCATCGATATAAATAGTTTGCAATCCCAGCATCTGTCCCGCTATGGCCGTGCTTGCCGCGAGGGAATATTTATCGTCAGGGATTGGCATGGTGTTGCTGATATAGGCAACTGAGGTGATCTTTCCGGAATTAATGAGCATGTAACCCGTTGATATCACTTCAAGTCTGGTGTTCCTTAATATCGGTGCGGCAACGACGTGCTGCCCGATAAGCAACTCAGGATTCCGTCCTGATATGAGCGACAGAAATAATATACCGTCGGCCGAAGCTTCCACCTGAATAGCATTTCCCGGAAACAAGATAACCGGTATGGTCACATTCTCCTTTATCCGCATCACAACATCCGACAGGTTGGTACTTGTCACCAAACTCCCTCCTACAAAAAAATAATCTACACAATTCTCGCTCGCCAGGTTAATCAGATGTTGTAATCTGGCAGGATCTTCAGCCTTATCAGGATCAACGAGAACAGCAATAGATTTTTTCTTTTCCTTATGCCGCTGTTGTAAGGTATTAAGGATGCTCATTCGTATTCTCTTTCTTTACCCCTTGAGATTGTAAAAACTCGACGAGCTTTTCTCTCGCGATCGATAACAAAAAACCTGTGGCCTGGGCAACGAGCACCGCTCCAATCTGAGAAATGACGCCAGCCTGTTCCGGTTCATCATCAGAATCAATCGCAGGATTATTTTTCTCGCTGCTTTCTACCAGTTTAATTTTTCTCGCTTTTGATTTCTTTTTTTCAGAACTGCCGGAAAGGCCAGTGACCAAAAAATAAGTGAGCGCCAGGGCACCGCCGATAATCAATGCATTGGTAATAATTTTTTCAGAGCGCTCTGATATCAATTTTACTTCTTCTTCCAGCTGTTCACGGTGACGAGCTGACCGCTGCAGCAGTTGTCCTTTCTCGGGATTGTCAGTTTCAAGATTCATAAATTTATTTTTTCTTCCTGAACATTAATACGAACCGTTTTTCCAGTTTGGAGATCAGTTTTTCACGGGAAAGCCACAATATTAAACCTGTAGTGAGATAGGCTAAACCTACGATGGAAAAGCCCGCGAAATTTCCCAACCTTGCGCTGATCAGCAAGGCGACTGCGATACTTACAAAAGTGAGGAACAGGGCCAGAATAAAAGAGATGAACAAATATGTAATCGCTTGCGCCAGGCTTTTTGCAAGGTCCTCTTTTACTTCGATCTTAAGCAATTCAACCCTGGTTTCTACATACCCGGTTAGATTACTGAGCAGGCTGTCGACTTTAAAAAATTTTGATAAACTGTCCTTAAACATATCCACCGTCTCTCCTGCAATATAGACAGAAGATTTCAACCCTAAAAAGCCGAATCCGAAGGAAAATTACCGCGAAAGGAGACCAATTTTATTCAAATAATACGTGTTTCGGCTGCTGATGATCGGCCGATCCGGACTTTCGATACTCAAATACCCAACCAGATATTTGTCTTATTCCAATTCTTTAATTGCCATCCACGCCATCAAACCAGGCCCGATCTTCAATGCATCCTCGTCAATATTAAAGGTCGGCGTGTGAACATAAGATGTGATTCCTTTTCCCGGGTTGCTTGTTCCGAGTCGGTAGAAAGAAGCAGGGATCACCTGCGAATAATAGGCGAAGTCTTCGGCACCCAGTGTAATATCAATATCGACCACATTTTCGGATCCGACATAGGCTTCTGCGGCATTCCTGATCCTGCGTGTAAGGTCAGGGTTATTTTCCAGATACGGATAACCCTTTGAAATTTCGACCTCACATTTTCCACCCATACCTTCTGCAATTGATTCCGCCATTTTTTTTATTTTTTTCAGCGCCGATGCCCGCCACTCTTCGTTCATTGCTCTGAAAGTTCCGGCAATGTTCACCTCATTCGGAATAATATTAGTGGCGCCCTTCCCGATGATGTTTCCAAAGGACAACACGGTTGGTTGTTTTGGGCTCGCATTGCGACTAATAACCTGTTGCAAGGCAATAATAATATGGGAGGCAATAAGGATAGGGTCGATGGCCAGGTCCGGAGCGGCAGCGTGTCCTCCCTTACCGATGACTTTCAAATAGATCTCGTCACAACTTGCCATGTACATCCCTTCTCTGAAACCGATCTTTCCCACCGGCAGCAATGGGAATACATGTTGCCCGATAATGCCGGATGGCTGGGGATTTTTCAGCGCGCCATCCCGGATCATGTAGGAAGCTCCACCGGGATTTTTTTCTTCTCCCGGCTGAAACAGCAAACGCACTGTGCCTTCAAACTGATCTTTTACTGAATTCAAGATCCTGGCTGTTCCGAGTAATGAGGCAGTGTGCACATCATGGCCGCAAGCATGCATCACGCCGGAGATTTTTGATCTGTATGGAACATTATTTTCCTCTGAAATAGGCAAAGCGTCCATATCAGCCCGGAGCGCGACACTTTTTTTTCGCGGATCTTTTCCTTCGATCTCCGCGATCAGGCCAGTGGTAGCCACCCCTTCTTTCACCTTGATACCAAAAGATTGAAGTTTCTCAGCCACAAATTTCGCGGTGTTATACTCCTGATAAGACAATTCCGGATTTGCATGCAAATGCCGCCGCGATTCAATTACTTCACCGCTGTATTGCTCTGAAAGTGATTTTATTTTTTCAAGAAGTCCCATTTCAAATTCCGTTGAGGGCCCAAAATTACGCAAAGTTTGGCAAGTATTTCTTACCGCGCCGCATTCAACAGCAATGCAAAAGGTTTATCGGACGGATGCCATCAGCGCGATGTCGTATAATCTGACACTGAAATTCGGAAAGTTTTAGAAAAGTTTATTTTGGTATATCAACTACATCGGTGGTTGATATACCAATTCTTCTTAAGAAAGCCTGATGAACAGAAAACTGAAACGGCGACTTTCATTTTAATCAGTAGAAATTCTGTCGGGAATAACGATGGCGTTGGGAAAGTATCTTTTTACCGCCAGATAATCCTTCTGAGCTTCCAGCCTGGTTAAATACTTACCCGTCCTCACTCTGAAATTTGGCTGCATATATTGAACATCCGATTCCAAATCAGGTAAAGATTGACTGAGTTTTTTCTTGTTGTTCAATGCGTCTTCGCGCTTTATACCCGAGTAGACCTGGATTGTGTAACCATCAATAAATCTTTTGCTGAGGTTTTGTTCATAGATGCTGTCGAGTACCGCATCAACTTCGCCGTTGATAGCGAATCGGGCTTCAACGTACTGATTGGTCCTGGTTCTCTCAGGTACAGTGGAGGTCTTTGCTGAGTCTATGGTTTTTGCAGTTTCAGGTCTCCAGACCGATAAGTCCTCGGAATATTTTCCACCACCCGTCGTACCTGATGTAGTAACTTTTGAAGCGCATCCAAAAATTAAGGTTAAACCAAAAAACATTATCACTAGTTGGCGCATATTATTCAATTATGATGCAACGGTTATTGCGGATATCATCTTCAACCTTTTTGTATTTAACGTCGCGCAGCACCCGGCCGTCTGGATATTGAACGTTTACTTTGTCATTTCGACCGGCTATTTTTTCCGATTTCGCGGGCATAACTTTTTCCTGTGGAGGTCTGTCGGGTTGAGGTTGCCCGCCTCCACCACCGCTGAGCAACGATCTGGACTCTTCCTTTTGTTCGTTCAACCTTGCTCTTCGCTGCGCGCGAGCTTCCTGTACCTGATCGGGTCTTTGCACGGGAATGTCCGCTTTCATCAGGAATGAAATAGTATCCTCGTTAACCTTTGCAATAAAGCGCTTGAATAATTCGAACCCTTCAAATTTATAGATTAGGAGTGGATCTTTCTGCTCATATACTGCATTCTGAACGGACTGTTTAAGATCGTCCATTTCCCGCAAATGTTCTTTCCATTGCTGATCAATGATGGCCAGGGTGATCATTTTCTCCATGGCTTTAATCAATTCGGTGTTGTTGGTTTGAACACATTTATCGAGCGAAGCAGCGACACCGATCTGCTTTGTTCCATCGGTAAACGGCACCAGAATATTTTCAATTGTCGCGCCACGTGTTTTGTGAATTTCCCTTACCACCGGTAATGCTTTTTCCGCCACCATTTTATTTTTCTTGTGATAATGGTCCAGTGACTTATGGTAAAGGTCATTGGTCAGCCCCGCGGGATCGGTCTTCTCAAATGCTTCTTTTGTCAGGTCGTAATCAATACCAAGGATGCCTAGCGCATTCAGCCGAAGGCTTTCATAGTCAATGGCATTTTTTGCATTGATAACTATCTCTTCACAGGTGTCAAACAACATGGTGAGAATATCCAGTTCAAGGCGTTCTCCAAACAGAGCATTTCTTCTTCGCTTGTAAATTACTTCGCGTTGACTGTTCATTACGTTGTCATATTCCAGCAGGCGCTTTCTGATACCAAAGTTATTTTCTTCGACTTTTTTCTGCGCCCGTTCAATAGAGCTGGTAACCATGGAGTGCTGGATCACTTCACCTTCCTTCAAACCCAGTTTATCCATGATCCTGGCAATCCGCTCGGGCATGAACAAACGCATAAGGTTATCTTCAAGAGAAACAAAAAACTGGGAAGTACCAGGATCTCCCTGTCGGCCCGAACGACCGCGCAACTGGCGGTCAACACGCCTGGACTCGTGACGTTCCGTTCCTACAATGGCGAGGCCACCTGCAGCCCTGGACTCAGGCGTAAGCTTGATATCCGTTCCGCGGCCTGCCATGTTGGTAGCGATCGTAACGGTTCCGGGTTTACCTGCTTCGGCTACAATCTCCGCTTCGCGCTGGTGTTGTTTCGCGTTGAGAACCTGGTGTTTGATCTTTCTGATCTGAAGCATACGGCTTACGAGTTCAGAAATTTCTACGGAAGTCGTACCCACGAGTACAGGCCGCCCTTCTCCCGTTAACCGTACCACGTCATCGATAACCGCGTTGAACTTTTCACGCACGGTTTTGTAAACGAAATCATCAAAATCTTTTCTGACTGTGGGTTTATTGGTTGGAATAACTACGACATCCAGTTTGTAGATATCCCACAACTCACCAGCCTCAGTTTCAGCAGTACCCGTCATACCGGCCAGTTTGTGATACATTCGAAAATAATTCTGAAGCGTTATCGTGGCGTATGTCTGGGTCGCATCTTCGACTTTTACATTTTCTTTTGCCTCAATAGCCTGGTGCAGCCCGTCTGAGTAGCGCCGACCTTCCATAACCCGGCCGGTTTGTTCATCGACAATCTTTACTTTGCCTTCAACAATAATGTATTCGGTGTCTTTCTCGAATAGAGTATAAGCTTTCAACAATTGGTTAACGCTGTGAATGCGTTGAGATTTTACCTGATAGTCGCGGATAAGTTCCTCTTTTTTCGCAAAACGCGCGATGTCATCAAGGCTGGTATCTTTTTCCAGCTTGTTGATTTCGGTTCCAATCTCCGGCAAAATAAAAAAAGCGGCATCTTCCCCTTCGCCGGTGATCAGATCAATGCCTTTTTCAGTTAACTCAACGCTATTGTCTTTTTCATCGATCACAAAATACAAAGGCTTATCGGCCTCTGGCATATTGCGCTTGTTATCCTGGAGGTGATAATTCTCGGTGCGTTGTAAAATCGCTTTGTTTCCGGATTCGCTGAGAAGTTTGATCAGCGGTTTATGCTTTGGCATTGCGCGGTGGGCGCGGAAAAGATTTAACCCGCCTTCCTTATCATTTCCTTCGGCAATTAATTTCCTTCCGGTGTTGAGATATTCGTTGACTAATTTTTTCTGCGCCTCCACCAGTTTAAAGATCCGTGGTTTGAGATCATAAAACTCGTGTTCGTCACCGCGCGGAATCGGACCTGAAATAATGAGTGGAGTTCGGGCTTCGTCGATCAAAACCGAGTCGACCTCATCCACCATAGCGTAATGGTGTTTGCGCTGAACAAGTTCTTCCGGATCACGGGCCATGTTATCGCGCAGGTAGTCGAAGCCGAATTCGTTGTTAGTACCATAGGTGATGTCGGCTTTATAGGCGTTTCTTCGCGCCTGTGAATTTGGTTCGTGCTTGTCTATACAATCAACTGTAAGTCCATGAAACATGTAGATCGGGGCCATCCATTCGCTATCGCGTGTAGCCAGATAGTTGTTCACCGTAACAATATGCACGCTTCTTCTTGCCAGCGCGTTTAGGAATGCCGGGAGGGTTGCCACCAGTGTCTTACCCTCGCCAGTCGCCATTTCTGCAACTTTACCCTCATGAAGCACTGCGCCTCCGATAAGCTGGACGTCATAGTGCACCATATCCCAGGTAACCATATTCCCGGCAGCCATCCATTGATTGTGCCAGTGCGCCTTATCGCCGGAGATTTTTATGTTTTCATGCGTGGCCGCAAAATGCCGGTCAAAATCCTGCGCAGTCACCTCCAGGTATTCATTCTCTTTAAATCGCCTTGCCGTGTCCCGGACGATGGCGAAAGTTTTTGGTAAAACCTTTAACAAGACCTTTTCCAGCTCTTTGTCGCGATCCAATTCCATCTTGTCGATCTCTGCAAAGAGGCTTTCCTTTTCGTTGATATCAAGATCAGGATTATCAGCAATCTTTTTGTGTAATGCCGCCAGCTGATCATCAATGCCCTTCAAATCCTCATTGATTGTATTTTGAATCTTTGTGGTCTCGTTTCGGAGTTCATCATTGGTCAGTGATCTTAATTGTTCCCAATCCTGTTTAGCCTGCTCGACCAGGGGCATCAATCGCTTGATGTCTTTTGAGGATTTGTTCCCCAGGAGCTTAGCAATGAGTTTTAACATGCGTATTCTTATCGGTTGAAATTCTTTTTTCCCTGCGTTTATGCGACGGAGAAAGAAGCCCAAAACGGGCCTAAAGTTAATTCGTTTGCCTGTTACCCCCAACCGTTATCCGGAAAAGGATAAAGAAGCTTTTTAATGTGTTTTTGATTGTCAATTATAGTTCCAGATCGCCTTCAAAGACCAATTTGGCAGGACCAATAAGATAAATGTCTTCAAATATGGCTGTCTGTCCGACAGGCTGGCCGGACTGAGGGAGCGGCCCGGCCGGAAGCGAAGTCTTGAATTCTACTTTAAGGTCGCCGCCCAAGGTCTTTACAAAGACAGGAGATGTTAAGTTGAGAAAGGAAGCAGCCAGGGCAGCCGCGGTTACACCGGTACCACAGCTGAGCGTTTCATTTTCGACGCCGCGTTCATACGTTCTGACAAAAATTGTATCCGGAGTGGTGATCTCAACAAAATTGACGTTAGTGCCACCCGGTGAAAACTCATCCCGGTAACGGATAGGTTTTCCTTTTTCGAATACCGGATAGTCTTTGAGGTCAGCAACAAAACGCACAATGTGGGGAGATCCGGTATTGATAAAATAATCCTCCCCTATTTTTTTTACTTCGCGAACATTATTCATTCTCAACCGCACAATGCCGCCGGGTTCTATCTCTGCGATGTGCAACCCATCAAAGGCCTCAAAGCGCGCTTTCCCATTTACCAGGCCAAGAGACGCGGCCATTTTCACCGCTGCGCGGCTGCCATTTCCACACAGGCTTTGCGAACCATCACTGTTATAATACTGAAGATTGAAATGCGCGGAAGGATGTTTTTCAATCAACATCAGGCCATCGGCTCCCACACCGAATTTGCGATCACAAATACTTTTAATCTGATCAGTCGAAAAGGAGTATTTCCCTGAAAGATTATCGATCAGAACAAAATCATTGCCGGTAGCCTGATATTTAGAAAAGTGAATTTTCACCCGCTTAGAACTTTAACTTCCTATTTACTCTTAACCGAATAGCAGCCGGTATTATCTTACTCAATGATGAACTGAAAACCACAACTAATCGCCGTGTCCGGAAGCCCAACTTTTAGATATAAACATCACCCAGGCAATTACTTTACATCCTCGTAATCAATATAGTCGCCGGAAATGTTGGGTTTCTTTTTGGCTTTCGCGCCCGGTCCATTGCCGTTAATGTTACCCGGCTGGTTATTTCGGAATTGCTGGGAGGCAGCACCTATTTTGAAAAGAAATGATCCGACTTTGTAAAGAATGTATGCGGTAATACCGACGATCAGGAGTAACTTAAACATGGTGTGTCCTTTTTTATGATAATAACCTAAAATCAAAGGTAGAGGTTCGGAATTAATTCCCCAATTATCTGCAAGAACGCTAAATTCAACTGCCCCTTCCAAGGCAAATTGTTCAAATTTCAACGTTTCCGCCCATTACCGGCTCAGGTAGAGGTTGCGTTCAGAGTATATTTTCAGGAAATAATCGTCCATCAGGTCATCAATAAAATAAATAGATTCGCCCGTGGATTTCATCTCCGGCCCCAGTTCTTTATTCACGTCGGGAAATTTACTGAAAGAAAATACCGGTTCCTTGATGGCATAACCTTTCCGCGTAGGCGAGAACTTAAAGTCTTTCACCTTCTTTTCCTCAAGCATGACCTTGGTGGCATAATTAACATAAGGCTCGTCGTAGGCTTTGCAGATAAACGGTACTGTTCGGGAAGCCCTGGGGTTTGCCTCGATGACGTATACCTTATCATGTTTTATGGCAAACTGAATGTTGATGAGACCTTTCACCTGGAGCGACTGGGCAATCTTATGGGTATATTGTTCGATCTGCTTCATCACAAAATCTCCAAGATTGTAAGGGGGGAGAACTGCATAGGAATCTCCCGAGTGTATCCCCGCGGGCTCGATATGCTGCATGATCCCTATGATATAGACATTATCGCCATCGCAGATAGCGTCTGCCTCCGCTTCAATTGCATTATCGAGAAAATGGTCGAGCAGCACTTTATTTTCAGGAAGATGTTTCCAGATATCGAGGATATGGTCTTCGAGTTCCTGTTCGTTGATCACGATCTTCATACTTTGTCCGCCGAGCACGTAGGAAGGGCGCACCAATAACGGAAAGCCTATCTGTTTACAAACTTCCAGCGCTTCATCCGCATTGCGGGCCACGCCAAAGTCCGGGTAAGGAATGTTAAGATCCTTCAGCAAATTTGAAAACCTTCCACGGTCTTCGGCCAGGTCAAGCGAATCATAGGAAGTACCAATGATCCTTATACCGTACTTATGGAGTTTCTCTGCAAGTTTCAAAGCGGTTTGTCCACCCAGCTGTACGATAACGCCCACGGGTTTTTCATGCTGGATCAGGTCGTACAAATGTTCCCAAAATACCGGTTCGAAGTAAAGTTTGTCAGCAATATCAAAATCAGTTGAAACCGTTTCAGGATTGCAATTCAGCATAATGGTTTCATACCCGCACTCTTTTGCGGCCAGGACCCCGTGCACACATGAATAGTCGAACTCTATTCCCTGACCAATGCGGTTAGGACCGGACCCCAGAACGATCACTTTCTTTTTGTCAGAAACTTTCGATTCATTTTCCTGATCAAAAGTGGAATAATAGTATGGGGTTTTGGCTTCAAATTCAGCAGCGCAGGTATCCACAAGTTTATAAACCCGGTTAATGCCCATCTCTTTTCTTTTGGCGTGTACTTCACTTTCCAGGCAATCAAGAAGATGTGCGATCTGGCGATCACAATAACCTTGTTCCTTTGCCTGTTTCATCAACGGCACCGGGATATCATCAAGCGAATATTTTCCGATCTTTTTTTCAAATTCAACCAGCTCTTCGATCTGTTTGAGAAACCACCTGTCGATCCGCGTTAACTTTTGAATGGTTTTTATGGGTATGCCTAACTTGATCGCGTCATAGATATGAAAGATCCTGTTCCAGGTGGGATGTTCAAGGCTGTGCAATAATTCATCCTGTTTGGTAAGGGATTTTCCGTCAGCGCCAAGCCCGTTTCTCCTGATCTCCAGTGACTGACAGGCTTTTTGCAAAGCTTCCTGAAAGTTTCTTCCGATGGCCATCACCTCTCCTACGGATTTCATCTGCAAGCCGAGGCTTCTGTCAGCACCGTGGAATTTATCAAAATTCCAGCGGGGTATTTTTACGATCACATAATCAAGCGCCGGTTCAAAGTAAGCGGTGGTTGTACCAGTAATGGCATTGGTTAACTCATCGAGGTTGTAACCAATTGAAAGTTTAGCGGCGATCTTGGCGATTGGGTATCCGGTCGCCTTTGAGGCCAGCGCAGAAGAACGTGAAACGCGTGGATTGATCTCAATACCGATGATCTCATCATAGTTTTCCGGATTCAGGGCAAACTGCACGTTACAACCGCCGGCGAACCGACCTATGCCATTCATCATTTTGATGGCGAGGTCACGCATCTTCTGGTATGTCGTATCCGGTAAAGTCATCGCGGGCGCGACTGTTATAGAGTCACCTGTATGAATGCCCATTGGATCGAAATTTTCAATGGAGCAAATTATTATCACGTTACCATTGCCATCCCTGAGCAGTTCAAGTTCGTATTCCTTCCATCCGAAGATACTCTGCTCAACCAAAACTTCATGGATGGGCGAAGCGTGGAGACCACGGTCCAGGGCATCATCAAAATCCTCCGGGGTTTTAACAAATCCTCCGCCCGTACCGCCAAGTGTAAACGACGGTCGGATCACCAGAGGGAATCCTATTTCCTGGGCTATTTCCTTTCCCATGAGAAATGAGCTGGCGGTAGAACCTTTACATACACCCACGCCCAACTCCTTCATCTTCAACCTGAATTTTTCGCGATCTTCTGTATTTTCGATGGCCAGGATATCGACGCCAATAATCCGGACGCCATAATGTTGCCAGACTCCGGCTTTGTCACAATCGATGCAAAGATTCAAAGCCGTTTGTCCGCCCATGGTAGGTAATACGGCATCAATGTTGTGCTTTTCCAGTATCTCGCGAATGGATTTTTTAGTAAGCGGCTTAAGGTAAATGTGGTCAGCGGTAACTTTATCCGTCATGATCGTTGCCGGATTAGAGTTGATGAGAACCACCTCAATGCCTTCTTCTCTTAAGGAACGGGAGGCCTGGGAGCCGGCGTAATCAAATTCACACGCCTGACCGATCACGATCGGTCCACTTCCTATGATCAGTACCGAACGAATACTTCTATCTCTTGGCATTGCTTGTTTGGAAAGGGATGAACAAAATTGGGCAAAAATATACCAGAATTGTTGGATTAACAGGATTAGGTCAATTTTTTTAAAATGTTTTAGCCATTCCCGGTTCAGATAATCTTTTACCACAAAAAGGGTAAGTGGCGCCGTCTTTGCTTTGCGCCAAACATTGTTATCGCTGGAGCGATCTTGATTTTGAAGCCAACCTCAGGGGATGGCCACGGTGTTTAATGAGCAATCTTCAAAAATTTCCGGATATAAGTTCTATTTTCTACTCTCGCCCTCAATACGTAGAGGCCTTCGGTAATTGATTGAACACGGATATTTTTCTTTGTCACCCCTGATGTTGTAAGCCACTCTTCAGAAAAAACTATTCTTCCCTGCAGATCCGAGATCTGAATGCTTGCAGGTTTATTTTGGGAACTGAAAAATTCTACAAAGAGATCTTCTTGTGCGGGCACCGGGTAAATTTTCAACTCTGATGAAAGCGGTTGTTCAACATCCGTGACGGGCTCCTGTATGGATAAGTTGTCAATCGCCCAACCCCAGCCGTGTGCGAACTGGTCTGCAAAGAGCCTGAAGCGGACGAGTACTTCATCACCTTCCGCGAACTTCCCGTTCTCCAGCATGTTAATCGTCCTTTCGCGATAGAGCGTTGAATCACCCTCCGATTGCGAATTATCATCGCTCATCGTACTGTTATAACGGGTGAGCCACACGTCGTGATTGCGTGAATCATAACCGGGTGCAAAGATCTCCCAGCTAATTCCTTCGTCGACAGAGCCCTCAACAACTACATAATCAAAAAAATCATTATCTCCGAATTCCGATCCCGCTTCGCCTGGCTCTACCAGAACAATTTCCTCAAACTTGATTACAGGATTTATACTACTGATGCGTATGGGTATCTGTAATTGGTACGTATAATGGCTTTCGTCGTTCGGGCCACTTCCATTCTTATAAGGGTGATCGCTGTGGATAGCGCCATTGTTAAATCCGGCAGGGGTTGTGGTAGAAAAGCTATTCCCGAAGAAATCACCTGAAGGTTCATTAAAATGATTGACATATAAATTCTGTACAGGCATGATTCCGGTTACAGTAACTACATTATATCCTTCGAGCGGAAGTTGGGCCGTATTTTCCGCAGCAGCCATGTCGACGGCAACGATGCGGTATCCGAGCTCATCTCCGATCGCCAGGACAGGAAGTTCAATGGCAGCTGTATATTCATCCGTGCCGCCTGCGTTTTGCATAACTTTTGTCTGGACCGGGCCGTCATTCACCAGGTATTCAACTACTACCTCTTTTAGGCCGAGGTTGTCCATAACTTCTGCTATCAACAAAAGTTCTGTATCGCCTTCAAAAATAAAACTTACCGGCTCATGTGTGATCTCCGGGGAAACAAAATCAGGGCCGATGCTAAAAAAATGAGTTCCCTGTTGAGGTTGTTCGCCTGCATCGTGAATGATTCCGGGGTTTGTAAAAGTCCGGTTTGCATCGTCCACGACGGAAATAAAATAGGCGTAGGCCATGACGTTCGTGGCTCCGGGAAGGAAAGATTGAAATTGATCCGGCACTCCTGTGGGTGTCATATTCAGGATGGTAAAATTTGTACCATCTGTTGTATAATGAAGTTTCACCTGGTCAGGATCAAATCCGTTATCGCTCGTAATGATGGCGGTAACTTCATAGGGTACACCATCACCGACTTCGGTATCTTTTAAAGGTACATGGTCAATATTGGTATGGACCCATCCCATATCACTTAACATTGCCAGGGCCACATTTCCCGGATCATGGATCGATTCGGCAAAAGCGATTTGTGGGGTCATGAGTCTGTTTGCGTCCGCCGGACCGCTGAAAGTGCTCTCATCAAGGTGCGAAATGCTTGATCCATTATCAAAAGTTGCGGGAGCATAGAGTTCAGGCCTTGCACCTCCCAGCGCGGCAACAGAGAGAGGACTATCAAAGAACACGTTAGTGCTGCGCAGAACAGTCCCTAACTGACTGGAGGGCGATTCAAAATCATGAACCAGGTTCTTATCTGAAGCATCCTGCACAAAAACATCAAAAATAAATGGAACGGATTCATTTCCGCTGGCTAAGCCGACACTTCCCTGCGTACCTTCAACGTTGTAGGTATCCGTAAATCCTAACCCATGGGCTATCTCATGAAGAACAATTGTCACCATATCCATTTTTCCGGCCGGCGTGTTTCCGTCTGTTCCGAAATACCAGGCTGTATTGCTGTTAAAGGAAGCTACGATGTCGGCTTCGGACGGTCCGTTTATTTGCCGACGCGTGATCTTTTCCGCGAGGGCAACCGGGTAAAAAGTATTCATATGCTGTTCACCTCCGAAGTTAGCATAAGCACTTCCCCAAAGGGCTTGTCCAAGTACTCCAAGGCTTAGCTCCGTCCATTCAGCGCGAACTCTTATAGGAATGGACGAAGTAAGTTCACTTTCCCAGATGTCGAGGGCGTATTGAAATGCGGTTTTGGCAAGATTGTCCGGGGGAAAATTGATGTACTCAACCTCGAATACCGCAGTCTTCGTTCTGCCCGTTGCCCTTTGGTACAATTGTTTAAATCTATCAGACACGGGCACATGATCAGGCCGGTTTTCGGTACTGTAATAGCAAACGACAGGTTTGTCAGGCTTGATCGTCAGCATTTGCTGAGCTTTACCCCATTGGACGGTGCACACGGTGAGGATCAGGCCAATTGCTGACAGGACGAATGCCCTCATAAGTTTTTTCGATTTCAGCACTGTTTCAAACTACATGCCTGGAATGCTCTTAACGTAACCTGCAAATTAATATTATCAGGCCAATATTCTGATGATTCACTGAAACTGGCTACAACATTTCTGCCTGGTCAATGACTTGATTCCACACGCGGAAAAGGTTTTTATAACAGATCTTTTCGATATCTCCGAACGTATATCCGCGCTTAAGAAGTTCAGCAATGAGGTTTGGATAGGCTGACACATCCTTCAATCCTACTGGCAGGCTATCACCAACTCCATCGTAATCAGAGCCAATGCCGACATGGTCAATGCCTGCAAGTTTTATTACGTGGTCAATATGATCCGCAACACGTGCCACATCGGAAAACAATTCTTTATGATGCTTTCCAAACTGGTCAATAATCGGCTGTGCTTCACGGTCCCTGGAGGTGAGGTTTTTTGAAATGAGGATGTCTTCAAGTGAATCACGCAGGACATCATTTTTTTGAGCAATGGAGTCCAGGAAATAGGCGCCGAAATTTATCTGGATCACCCCGCCGTTTTTAGCCAGAAGGCGGATCATATCGTCAGACATATTTCGCTGAAACCCCGGGGTAAAATAACGGCATGAGGAGTGTGAAGCAATTGCCGGTACCTGCGTAATCTTCATCACATCATAAAATGCGCTATCCGACACGTGTGAAATATCCACCATAATTCCCAGCCTGTTCATTTCTGAGACTACCTTTTCACCAAAAGGGCTGAGTCCATTCCAGGTACTGGTTGAGTCGTATGATGAATCGCATATTTGGTTGTCTTTACCATGAGTGAGTGTTATGTATCGGATGCCGCGGTCAAAGAAATATTTCACATTCCCAAGATCATTGCCAATAGGGGCTCCATTCTCCATTCCCATGGGCAGCGAAATTTTTCCTGCCTCTGTATTAGCTTCAATTTCATCCGGTGACCGGGCCAGCGCAAATTTTTCCGGGAGGGCTCCCGCAATTCCTTCGATCATATTGATAAGCGTGTCGGCCAACAATTTTCCCATATCCGGCTTTAGCTGATTGGATGAGGGTATGTAGATTGACATAAATGGTGCATCCAGGCCGCCCTTTTTAGCCCGTTCATAGTCAAAATCACCTTCTGCGGAATTGACAGGAATTCCGAGATATTTGGGCTCAAGGCGGAAATTTTTACTGCTCAGGCGATAAGGCAGATCAACGTGCGTATCCACAAGAATATAAGCTTGCGCAAGGGAGTCTGCAATGTCAAGGATTTCCGCTCTGGACCGAGTTGAAAAATCTTTCGATTTATCAACTGTATGGCAACCAGCCAGAAAAAGTGCGAGTAAGCAGGCATATACTATCTTTATTTTCATGTCAATAAACTGGGAAAGGTATATTTATGCAAAAGTCATACATTGTTGATTTGAAATAGCATGGGATGGCGAGCATAATCAACGCAATTTGTAAAAATGTAAATCATTTAAATTGTTTCCGTCAAAAGAACTTCCGCCCATCACAAAATCCCAGCTGGCGCTGCGCAACGGACAGGATAAACCCGAAATTTGGGTAGCTTTCAATAATCTGGTTTATGACGTGACTGCGTCGAGGCTTTGGTTAAAGGGCAAGCATTATGAACATTGGGCAGGCCAGGACTTATCGGAAGAACTAAAGGATGCCCCACATACAGACAAGGTTTTTGATAAATTCAAGGTAATCGGAAAGCTCAAGATTTAATGATTTATTTCAAGGCACACGAACACTTGCTTTTAACAATTCAATTCAAATTTTAGCTTTGCACATTCACTGGTGGCGCACACTCCAGGTTTACTGACCACATGATCTTAATAGCGGATAGCGGAGGCTCCAAAACAGACTGGAGGCTCATTTTGAAAAATGGCAATATCGATCAGGCGAGCGCGCCTGGTTTCAATCCCTATTATCAGCCTATAGAAGATCTCAAAAGAAATGTGCAGGATGTCCTGCTGCCAAAAATCCCCGACAACGAGCTCGTAGATCAGATCTATTTCTACGGAGCAGGTGTGTCGTCAGTTAAAAACCAACTGACAATAAAAAGCGCTTTTCTGGAATACTTTCCCCAGGCCCAGATCGAGATCGGATGGGATCTTCTGGCAGCTGCGCGGGCATTATGCGGGAAGGAACCGGGCATTGCGTGCATCATGGGCACGGGCTCCAATTCATGTTTGTATGACGGAAAAAATATCATTGATAATGTAGCGAACCTCGGGTGGATACTCGCAGATGAAGGATCCGGCGCGAATATTGGCAGGAAGTTTCTTGTAGATTACCTCCGTAAAAAATTACCCGAGACGCTGGCAAAACAATTTCATGCGAGGTTTCCCATGACACGCGAGGAATTTCTTGAAAAAGTCTATCAGCAGGAAAAGCCCAGCGCCTTTCTCGCAAGCTTTGCAAAATTTGTTTTTCAGCATTTGAAAGAGCCGTATTGTTACGAATTGATGTATTCAAGCTTTGCCGAATTCTATGAGAACAACGTAATGAAATACGAGAACTATAAAAATCTGAAAGTTCATTTCACTGGCTCTATTGCATTTTATTTCAGCGATATTTTGCGCCAGGTTGCCAATGATAAGGGAATAACCGTCAAAAATATTCTCGAAGGCCCTATTGCGGGCCTGACTTTATATCACACTCAAAAGGTGTAGCCTTAACAAGCGCATCCCTCTGCTATGTCTACTACAGAATCTTCGTCATCCTATAGCGATCTCGAGCACATGAGTATTAATCAATTGCTGACAAATATTAACAAGGAAGATAAAACCGTTCCCTTCGCTATTGAAAAAGTAATCCCTCAGATAGAAAAACTGGTCAACGAAATTGTAAAACAAATGGCTGATGGTGGCCGGCTTTTTTACATTGGCGCAGGCACCAGCGGGAGGCTTGGTGTCCTGGATGCTTCTGAAATTCCGCCGACATATGGAATGTCGCACGGTAAAGTAATTGGTCTCATTGCCGGTGGCGATACCGCTATTCGCAAAGCCGTTGAGCATGCCGAAGATGATATAGCCCAGGCGTGGAAGGATTTGATGGTGTATGACATCAGCAAAAAAGACGTCCTGGTCGGCATTGCCGCAAGCGGTCGCACGCCTTATGTTGTGGGCGGCTTAAAAGAAGCGAAGGTAAATGGGATCATTACCGGCTGTATAGTTTGTAACACCGGCTCGGAGGTGGCCAGGCATGCAATTTTTCCGATTGAAGTAGTCGTGGGTCCGGAATTTGTGACCGGGAGTACTCGCATGAAATCCGGTACTGCACAGAAACTTATCCTCAATATGATCACTACCGCGACTATGATCCGGCTTGGCAGGGTAAAAGGAAATAAGATGGTGGATATGCAGTTAACCAATAATAAGCTTGTCGACCGGGGAACGAGAATGGTGATGGAAGAACTGTCCGTTTCGCGGGAGGAGGCCGAACATTTGTTAAAAGAATTCGGTTCGGTGCGAAAGGCTGTTGAAAGCCGAAGAGGCCATGCACGACATTGAACCTTATTATAACTGGTTAAAATATTACGATCCTTCCGTTGATGATCGATCTCCTTTTTATGGGAAGGAATACAATTACGATGTTTATTCAGAGACCATATATGGATACTACATCGACCCCGCCTGGGATTATATGGGGTCTGAAACCCTCTATGTAAAGATCCTCTACACCGATTACAAAATTGGTTATTCGGTTCTGGAGTTCATTGGAGAATGGAATGACGCCATCAACAATGATATCATGCATCTCAAGCGAAATGTTATTGAGTTATTGTTACACGAGGGCATCAATAAATTTATTCTAATCGGTGAGAACGTGATGAACTTTCACGGTTCGGATGATTGCTACTATGAAGAATGGTTTGACGATGGTGAAGATGGCTGGATCGCCGCCATTTCTTTTCCCGACTTTATTCAGGAGGAGTTTAGAAAATACAATGTTGATCATTATGTCAACATGGGAGGAACGTTGCAGATCAGTCAATGGCGAACCATGCATCCGCACACGTTCTATGATATGGTGAGTAAGCTTATTCAGCGGAGGTTGTCCTGAGTGGCGCCTTGCGCCGTTGGGCTTGCGGGAACGAAGGATCCCCATGATGCCTGCGCAAAAAGATCCGGTCACCTCTACAACAGACTCAGCTGCACGCCACTGACAAGAACATCTGCCGGAACAAGATAGTGTCGTTTTGTTTTTACTTCATGGCACAATACGCGGGTGCGTCTGATTTTCCCTTTTTTAAAATACCGACCCTGAAAGCGGAACACACTGCCTTCCGGGATATCGGATAACGTTGCGTATAGCCCGGCGTCTTTGTCATAGCGCCTGAGGACCTTGGTGAGTATGCTGTCGGCAAAAGAACTAGCCTTGGGGTTAGTCATGTGCTTTTGGAGCTCAAGGAAAATATCTGCTGCAAACACATACTGATTGAGCATTGGGTGCATGAGAGTCTGGAATGTTGTCTTCCATTCGTCACCATGAGGGTCAACAGGGTTCCCATATTGAAGATGAACACGCAGGTGGGCTACTTCATGAATGTAAGTTATAAGGAATAAAAATGGATTTAGCTCATTATTGAGTGTGATGCGCGGATGTCCTAAGGTCCTTTTGCTGGTGAAATCTCCAACTTTTGTCTGGCGGGTGCGCGTTATCTTCAACTGGAAGGGCGTTTGAAGCCACAACTGATAGCAGTACTGCAACGCGTGCGCGGGAATGTGCTCCCGAAGTATGGAAAAGATCTTTTCTGAATTCATAGGCATCAAAAAAGGCTTTAGTCATCTAAAGCCTTTCAGGGAAGAATAATCCTTGCAGATTATTATTGAACTCCGGTAGTATCAACGTCTGCTGTATCAGCCTCGCTAGGTGCTGGCTCCATAGCAGGTGATTCAGTTGCTACTGAGTCTTCGCTGTCGGCTTCATTCTGAGAACCTCCGCCACAAGCAACAAAACTCAATGCAAAGCCGCATACCATTAATAATGCGATCAATTTTTTCATAGTTTACAGGTTTTAATTCACCGCAAATATAGGAGTATTGAACAAATCTATCTGCCGGGGTAAGAAAATATTACTTTTTTCTGAAAATGAGCCTTAAAGGTACCCCTTCGAAGTCAAAATTTTCCCGTATCCGGTTCTCAAGATAGCCTTGATAGGATGGTGGAACGTATTGGGGAAGATTACAAAAAAATGCAAACGATGGAAATCGCGCATTAACCTGTGTAATGTATTTGATGTTTACCATTTTACGCTTAATAGAGGGGGGCGGGTTTCTTTCTATCAGAGGAAGCAAGTTATCGTTAAGCTTGGAAGTAGG
>JBBDXJ010000083.1:0-6812 GCA_040902445.1 Cyclobacteriaceae bacterium
GGTTGCCGGATACCAGTTCCCTTCGTCTCCGCGGAGTCTCCTGTCTCAGGGACTCCGCGGTTGAAGTGCACTATTGTTCGGTAATCGGAGTTGGCTTGAAATTTTCGAAGCCGCAGCGTCCACGTGACGTGAGACACTGCGGAGACTGTAAAAATTGGTGAAACAGCTGCAGGTTGCCGGATACCAGTTCCCTTCGTCTCCGCGGAGTCTCCTGTCTCAGGGACTCCGCGGTTGAAGTGCACTATTGTTCGGTAATCGGAGTTGGCTTGAAATTTTCGAAGCCGCAGCGTCCACGTGACGTGAGACACTGCGAAGACTGTAAAAATTGGTGAAACAGCTACCGGTTGCCGGATACCAGTTCCCTTCGTCTCCGCGGAGTCTCCTGTCTCAGGGACTCCGCGGTTGAAGTGCACTATTGTTCGGTAATCGGAGTTGGCTTGAAATTTTCGAAGCCGCAGCGTCCACGTGACGTGAGACACTGCGGAGACTGTAAAAATTGGTGAAACAGCTACCGGTTGCCGGATACCAGTTCCCGGATGTGAGAGTTTATCGCAATTTGTATACCCTGAACTTGTAACGGGTTTCAACTCATAACTTACAATTAGGGCAAACTGCAAAGTTCAAGGCCGGCAACCCGTAACTGGCAACTGTTTCCATGCGCACGCGCTGACTCACCACTCACCACTCACCATTCACAACTCACAGTTTTCTTACATCAGCATTCTGCTTCCCCTTTCCCCTTTCTGCTTTTTTTCCTATTTTTACTGTAAGCCCCAAAGCCGTGGATAAAACCCTATTCCTACAAATTCTGCAGCACTATGCGAGCACCTCGGTGGAGGAAGCCAAAGAAATTGCCTTATTAAAAGGGGAATTTCCCTACAGTCAACTTTTGCAAACACTTTCGGCGCGCGCGAGCAAGGATCACGGGTTCCAGCATCAGCAGCGGGACCTTCAATTGGCCGCGGTGTATGCGGCGGATCGCGCTTTATTAAAAGAGATCATCACCCTCAGCCCGGAGGAACCGGTTCAGCAGGTTATCTCCAAACATGTCAACGCAAATGAACAGGTCGCTTCTACAATCGATTCGGTAGATGTTGCAGATGTGATCATGGATGACCTCGAGCGTTTGTCCAAGCTCAAAAATACTTTTGAGAACCTTTTTATGGATTATCCGAAATCCAAAAAAGGCGGTTCAGAAACCATTCCGCAACCCCAACCAGTAGAATCTGAAACGATTTCTCCTGTAATCCAGGAAACTCCTTTAAAATCTTCTGTAGTTCAGGAAACCCCCATAAAACCTTCTCCCGCAATCCAGGAAACTCCGGTAAAATCAAAAAAGGAGCGCATTATTGAAATGGCGAAAGCGCTCACGAACAATCCTGATGGGGAGGGAGGTTCAGCGGCAAAAAAAAAACACCTCGACAAAGACGGCAACCCGGTAGATGAACTTATCGCCGAAATACAAAGCTCCAAGCAGGAGATCATTCCAGAGAACGAAAGGCAAAAGCAGCAGATCGAGATCATTAATCAATTCATACGGATCCAGCCTTCCATTTCGAATCCCAAAGACAGAGGGCCGTCGGCCATTGGTGATTTAACGCCGGTCAAATCCGGGGAGTTTGGTGATAATATTGTGTCAGAAACGCTGGTGGAGATCCTGATAAAACAGGGCAAAAAGGACAGGGCGATAGAAGTTCTGAAAAAACTGATTTGGAAATATCCACAAAAAAAGGCTTACTTTGCATCCCAAATTGAAGATCTGAAGAAGTAAGTTATGTATGCATTCATCATTGGCCTGATCATTTTTTTCGCGGTGTTGCTTGTCCTCGTTATCCTTGCTCAGAATGCAAAAGGTGGTGGGTTGACCAGTCAATTCGGCGGCTCATCCGCCAGCAACATCATCGGTGTGAAAAAAACCGGCGATCTTTTGGAGAAACTTACCTGGAGTTTTATCATCGCCATCATGGTGCTTTCACTATCAACCAGTTTTATGACACCCAATGCCGAAGCACCAACAAACGACATCCTTGACCGCGCGGGTGACCAGGCGCCGGTAAATACAACTCCTGATTTTGATCTGGACTCTACCGCAACGGAGATCATTCCGGCTGATACCGCACCCTAGTTGCCAGTTACCCGGTTTCCAGTTGTTATTTTTCTGCCTCTTATCAACATATCGGAAGGTATTACGAAAATGGCTTAGCTCATTAGATTAATTTAGGAAACGTCGGGTGCACATGGGTGTTATTGCGATTAGCACCATAGAGAGAATCTAACGGAAAACCCGGCAACTGGAACCCGGCAACCGGCAACTTTTTAAGCTGCCTGTGAAATGTGCTTTACAAACAATCTTTTCGCCACGGGCATCAGCGTTTCACTAAAGGGAAATTTCATTTTAGACATCAGCAGAAATGCGGCGGGGTTGGGCATATCCTTGTAACGTTTGATGAGATCCAATTTTATTTTTTCGTAGGGATAAAGCCGGTTTTTATCAATCACCTCCAGGAACTGGGTATTCAGACTGCGCAATTGTTCTTTGCTGTCTTCGAAAATACTGACCTGGTATCGATATACGTTGGTTTCCTTTTCAGGAGGCATTGTTACAAAAAGGTATCCCTCATTGGCATATAGGGGGGTTACTCCTACAGGGGAAATTTCACACTGCGATTCCACGTATTCATAGATCACCGTTCCCTCTTTTAACGAATCCTTAATTTTAGGAATGGCAAATTCTATGATTGCATCCAACTCGCTCATTATAGCGTCATCTTCCACCAATTCGCGATAGCGCAATTCAAGATTTTTGATTTCCTCCGGGGATATCTCCTTGGGAAAAGATTCGCGAATGAGGGTTTTATTTTCCTTTACCGACATCAGGTTGCGGTAATGAAACACCAGGTCAGCGAGAAACGGATATAATTCCACTTTGCTAAACGATTGTCTGGCTGATTGCAGATATGCCAGGAGCAGGTATTTTTTATATTCAAAATCGATGAGACCCTGTGTAAGCCAATCTTTTGACAGTTTTTCCATATAGACACAATTTCTTAAGCAAAATTTACCAGTATTTCCCCTTTAAGTCAACACCTGCTTCATTAAAGGTTAGCACCGGCAGGTGAAACGACAGTTTTAGGGCTAAATACTGACATGCTGCCATAATGCCAATTAAAAATTGTGCCGATTCCTACGAAATAGTACATTAAAATTGTCATAGTTAGAAAAAATGTCCGTAATTCGCGTTTCTTTTCGCCCTGGCACAATAGATGATCAACGCGCAGGCGAAACCCAGATGTTTAACCTAAAACAATCAATAGTATATGGCAAAAATCAATTTCAAACCAAATGAGGACAGGGTGCTTGTTGAACCCGCTGAGGCTGAAACGAAAACAGCGTCAGGAATTTTTATCCCTGACACCGCCAAGGAGAAGCCCCAGAAAGGCAAAATCATTGCCGTTGGTGAAGGATTAAAAGACAAACCCGTAACGGTTAAGGTCGGCGACAATGTGCTGTATGGTAAATATGCCGGTACAGAAATCAATATCGATGGTAAAGAGTACCTCATCATGCGCAACTCTGACATCTTCGGAATTATCTAATCATTTAACTTAAAATTTCAAGAAATTATGGCTAAAGAAATAACGTTTGATACCTCCGCGAGAGATAAGATTAAAAGGGGTGTTGACAAACTTGCTAATGCAGTAAAGGTTACCCTCGGTCCTAAAGGACGCAACGTCATCCTTGATAAGAAATTCGGAGCTCCTACCGTAACCAAAGATGGTGTAACGGTGGCAAAAGAAATTGAATTAAAAGATGCGATAGAAAATATGGGTGCGCAACTTGTGAAAGAGGTTGCTTCAAAAACAGCGGATGCTGCCGGCGACGGTACCACCACAGCGACAGTGTTAGCTCAGTCTATTTATTCACACGGTATTAAGAATGTAGCTGCAGGCGCTAACCCGATGGATCTGAAACGCGGGATTGACAAAGCTGTTGATGCAGTTGTAGAACACCTGAAGAAGCAGTCAAGGAAATTAAAGGATTCCGCAGAGATCGCACAGGTTGCGACCATCTCATCCAATAGTGATGAGACTATTGGTAAAATGATTGCCGATGCGATGGATAAAGTGGGAAAAGACGGCGTGATCACTGTTGAAGAGGCCAAAGGAACAGAGACCGAAGTGAAGACTGTGGAAGGCATGCAGTTCGACCGCGGTTATCTTTCTCCTTACTTTGTAACCAACACGGAAAAAATGGAAGCTGACCTGGAACAGCCATACGTGCTGATTTACGATAAGAAGATCAGCAGCATGAAGGAACTTCTTCCTATCCTCGAGCAATCTGCTCAAACAGGGAAACCACTTTTAATTATTGCTGAAGAAGTTGAAGGTGAAGCTTTGGCTACTTTGGTTGTTAACAAAATCCGTGGTGCCCTGCGCGTTGCAGCTGTGAAAGCTCCTGGTTTTGGCGACAGAAGAAAAGCTATGCTGGAAGATATCGCTGTCCTCACCGGAGGAAAAGTGATCTCTGAAGAACAGGGTTTCAAATTAGAGAATACCACTTTGGATATGCTCGGCCGCGCTGAAAAAATTAACATCGATAAAGACAACACTACGATCGTTAATGGCGCAGGAGTGAAAGCTGACATCCAGGGCCGCATAGCCCAGATCAAAGCTCAGATCGAAACAACTACTTCTGATTACGATAAAGAAAAACTTCAGGAACGCCTTGCTAAACTTTCTGGCGGAGTAGCCATCCTTTATGTGGGTGCTGCAACGGAAGTTGAGATGAAAGAAAAGAAAGACCGTGTTGATGATGCGTTGCATGCGACACGCGCTGCTGTTCAGGAAGGTATTGTTCCAGGCGGTGGAGTAGCTTATCTCCGTGCAATTGATGCATTAAAAGATTTGTCCACACTTGGGTTATCCAATGAAGATCAGGGAACTGGTGTTAACATCATCAGGCTTGCTCTGGAATCTCCTTTGAGAACCATTGCTGAGAATGCTGGTCAGGAAGGTTCAGTCGTTGTGAACAAAGTTCGCGATGGCAAAAAGGATTTCGGATACAATGCCCGCGATAACAAATATGAAAACTTCTTTGATGCAGGTATCATAGATCCTACGAAAGTAACCCGTCTTGCGCTTGAAAACGCAGCTTCTATTGCAGGTATGTTGTTGACAACTGAGGCAGTTGTTTCCGACATCGCCGAAGAAAAAGAAGCTCCTTCTATGCCCCACGGTGGCGGCATGGGCGGAATGATGTAATCGCGTTTAAATATTATGAAGGAAAGGCTTTACCGGAAAGGTAAGGCCTTTTTTTGTTGCCCCCGACTACGCCAAGCTTCGTCGGGCAAAGCAGTTGCCAGGTTGCCAGCCGGCGTTAACCCTCCTGCTACACTATCAATTCACCAGACTGGATTGGCCTGGCAGGTGAAGCCAGGGCCAGTTCCTGTATTTCCCGGGAACCCGTTGAATATCTTCAATTGAAACCTTGAAAGCAGATTGTATATTTGGGCGGCATGAAGAGATTATTCGTTGTAGCAGGCTGTAACGGGGCGGGAAAAACAACAGCATCATATACTATTTTGCCCGAAATTCTGAATTGCAGAGAATTTGTCAATGCTGATGAAATTGCCAGGGGCCTATCGCCTTTTCAGCCTGAAAAGGCGGGAATAGATTCTGCCAGATTAATGTTGAAGAGAATAAAGAATTTTATTGAGTCGGGAAAAATTTTTGCTTTTGAAACAACCCTTTCAACAAAAAGCTATGTAAGTTTATTAAAAGAGGCTAAACAAAAGGGATATGAAATTACATTGATGTTTTTCTGGCTAAGTTCTCCGGAGTTGGCTGTTTTACGGGTGAAAACCCGGGTAAAAGAAGGTGGACATCATATTGATGAGAATATAGTAAAAAGAAGGTATGAACGTGGTCTGTTTAACTTTTATGAACTCTATTTACCCATTGTGGATAGTTGGATGTTGATTGATAACTCAGGTGAGCCATACCAAATAATCGCAGAGGGCAACTCTAATGATATTCACATCACCAATGCTAAAATTTGGGAAAAATTAAAATCAAAGTATTATGGATAGAAGTAAATATTTCAAAGAAGAAAGAGACAAAATTGTAAAAGGACTTGAGGAAGCTTATAGAAAGCTTGTGGAATTTAAAAGACAAAAAAATAGCCCTATGGTAATATCCAGGAACGGAGAAATTATAGAAGTGAATCCGAATGAAATATTACCCACTACCGTTTATAAGCGTAAAATTTTGTGATCACCTGGACGCTTTCCTTAGAGTTCTTAACGCCAGGTTTTCAGTGGTTTTCTTATCACCATGACAGTTTGCCGACCTTAATCCATTGCTCTAAATTTATGAAGCAACCCTGGTTGCCGTTAATTTAAGACACGGCTGATTTAGCAGGGCGAATCAAAGGCATATCCATCATCAAGAAAAGATTATTTAACCACAAAGATCAGGAACTCAATGTGTGACTTTGGGGTAAGAAATACTGAAGATCATGAATAAAACAAAACTTTTTCAGGTCGATGCTTTTGCTGAAAGGTTGTTTACGGGAAATCCTGCTGCAGTATGCTTATTGGAAGAATGGCTTAATGACGAAACCTTGCAATCCATCGCGGGGGAAAATAATCTCGCTGAGACAGCATTTCTTGTACCAAAAGAAAAACATTTTCAGATCAGATGGTTCACTCCTACCGTGGAGGTGGATCTGTGCGGCCACGCTACCCTTGCCTCGGCCTTTGTGTTGTTCAATTGCCTGGAATACAAAGAAGCGGAAGTGATATTTTATTCGCC
>JBBDXJ010000084.1:0-41215 GCA_040902445.1 Cyclobacteriaceae bacterium
CAGAGATTCTTTTGGCCATCCCCGGAAATATTTTTCCTTGTTCCCCAGCGTACTGTCGCGGTTATATTCCATCCACCGTCCGTGTTTGGTTCCTTTGT
The DNA here is from genome assembly GCA_040902445.1 of Cyclobacteriaceae bacterium. Classification (GTDB taxonomy): domain Bacteria; phylum Bacteroidota; class Bacteroidia; order Cytophagales; family Cyclobacteriaceae; genus Chryseosolibacter. Next base: position 99 of record JBBDXJ010000084.1, read on the forward strand.
AATAAATCCCTTTTGCAATAACAAGTTCACCTAGCCGTTTCTCATAAGGGCCGTGCAGCAGCACACCTTTTTCCGGATCAAACTTCTCGGTTTTTCTGAGCTCTTTCCGCGTGTAATCGTACCAGTAGATATCGCGAACGAAAGTCTGAGGTCTTTCGGGTTTTTTCAGAACGTAGAACAATTCATAGGTCGTACGGTTTCCATAACCATTTCTCGTAAAACCCTTTTTGGTTTTAACGCCATAAAACACCTTTTTCTTGACCTTTTTCTTTTTCTTCTTTTTAGGTTCTTCCTCCTCTTCTTTGTCGAAATCGAGGGTTACGGGCGTGTCAATGGTAAAACGCTCATCTGGCTCCGGTTCTCCCTCGTCCTGAGCGAAAAGCGGGCAAAATGCTGCCAGCAGAAAAATGCTTAAAATGAAAGAAAATCTCATATTTTTAGAGAAACGAAATTACAGAAAAAATATTACGGAATTTCAATTTCAGGGTGATTTTCAAGATCTACGAAGCGGCAGTTGCGAGTTTGGCGTGGATCTTACCCCTGTAGTATAGGTAATTTCTTCGGCTTTCATATACCACTAGATTGACGTAATTTATTAGAAACCGTCGTTAGTTTGACTGCGGGAGTCAGGAGGTGGCAACTGCCGTGGGAGAGGCCGTTCTTCATTAATTCATCTCATTTAATTTATCTCAACTTGCCAGACTCTCTGCCCTGGCTCACCTCACCTTAAATCCCTCTCCTGAAGGAGCGGACTTTTTCCATCGCTAAAGCGATAGATGCTTCCGCATATAGGTTCTTGTAAACAAAAATGTTCTACTTCAATAAAGTATAGTAAGGATTGAGGTGTTGACTTTATTCAATAAACAAGGCATTGGCGGCCTTGTGGAGGAATCGTACCGGCGTCGCAGGAAGGCATCATTATGTCTTTGTGAGTATCGGATGGGGACAGCGCACGATAGAATCTGATATGCGATTTTTCCTCTCCTTAGGAGAGGCTGAAAAAGAGTAGGAATTAAAACGCGCATGTAGAAGGGTGAGGTGATTCGAAGCCGAAGTCTTTTTAGTCACCCCCACTTTTTCCTCTAATGAGATGGTGGCTTTCGCACTAAGGAGTTGTAAATTGAAAGATTCGGAGGACGTCGTGTAGTTTCGAAGTACCAGGCACCAGATGATAACCACCACTCACGATTCACGAAAGTAGCCATCATCAATCAGAACAATGAGAAACTCTCTGAGCCGCACGCCCTACTCACAACTCACATTACGAAACCAGCTCCACACTCCGCCTGATAAAGTTTGTCAGCTCTGCCCCCGTGAGCATATTCTGGGACAGCAGCGCAAGGTCATACGTCTGCTTTGCAAGTTTTGTTTTCTGCTCCTCATTCTCTGCCTTCAGGATCTTTTGGACAATGGGATGATTGCCGTTTATGGCCACGTTGTAATTGTCCGGCATGTTGCCCATAAACCCGTAGCCTCCTCCGCCGGTCTTTGCCATGTCTTTCATGCGGCGCATAAACTCACTCATGGTAATTACAACGGGTAGGTCATCAGGTGACATGGATTCAACAGCCACGGTCATATTTTTATTGTCGATTGCTTTCTCGAACACGCCTTTGATCTGCTCTTCTTCCTCCTTGCTCAGCACACTTTCGAGCTTCTCGTCTTTGGTGATAAGTTTTTCCGGGGTATCGCTGTCGACCCGTTTGATCTGGGTTTTTTCCAGCCTCTGTTCAAGGGTGTTGATAAAATGGCTGTCGAGGACACCATCGAACAACAGCACATCGTAACTTTTATTTTTTGCGGCCTCTATGAAACTGTGTTGTTTGCTTTTATCGGAAGCATACAGGTAAACGAGGTGTTGCTCTTTGTCGGTTTGATTTGCTTTGACCTTTTCCCTGTATTCTTCCAGCGTGGAATATTGGTTGTCGACATTTTTCAGCAGCGTAAATTCTTTTGCCCTTTCATAGAATTTCTCGTCGCTGATGATACCGTATTTCACAAAAATGTTGATGTCATCCCATTTCTTTTCAAAATCCGCGGGATCTTTTTTAAAGAGGTCCTGCAATTTATCCGCTACCTTTTTTGTGATGTGCTGGCTTATTTTCTTTACGCTGGCATCGGACTGAAGATAGCTTCGCGATACGTTTAAGGGGATATCTGGTGAATCGAGCACCCCGTGTAGTAACATGAGGAAATCGGGAACTACGTCTTTCACTTCGTCGGTGATGAAGACCTGGCGAGAGTAAAGCTGTATTTTATTTTTATTGATCTCGAAGTCGTTTTTAACTTTCGGGAAGTAGAGAATTCCCGTAAGGTTAAAAGGATAATCCACATTGAGGTGGATCCAGAACAACGGATCTTCCGCATAGGGATATAGTTCTTTGTAAAATCTGAGGTAATCTTCGTCCTTCAGTTCATTGGGTGACTTGGTCCACAGCGGCGAAGGGTTGTTAATTATGCGGTCAACTTTTACAGTTTTGTAGTTCGGCTTGCCGTCTTTATCCACTCCATCTTCAACGCTTTCTTCCGTCGTTCCGAATTTGATCTCGACGGGCAGGAACTTGCAATACTTTTCCAGGATACCTTTTATTCTCCACTCATCGAGAAATTCTTCGGATTCCTTATTGATGTGCAAGATCACTTCCGTGCCCCTGGTAATCTTCTTTGCGGGAGAGATAGTGAATTCGGTAGAACCATCGCATTCCCACCGCACGGCATCCTCTTCTTCAGTAGCTTTATAAGAACGCGTGATGATCCCGACCAGGTCGGCTACCATGAATGAAGAATAGAAGCCGAGTCCGAACTTACCGATGATATCCTTGCCATCGGCTTTGTCCTTGAATTTTTCAACAAACTCCGCAGCTCCGGAAAAGGCGATCTGATTGATATATTTTTTCACTTCTTCGGCCGTCATGCCAATACCTTTATCGGCAACGGTTATTGTTTTTTTCTTTTTGTCGAAGCTTACTTCTATGGTGAGGTCTCCCAGTTCACCGGCGAATTCTCCCATGGAAGCGAGTTTTTTGAGCTTCTGCGTTGCATCAACAGCGTTGGAAACCAATTCCCGGAGAAAGATCTCATGATCGGAATACAGGAATTTTTTAATAATGGGGAAGATATTTTCGGTATGGATGGATATTGTCCCTTTTTCTTCTACTGCTGCCATATTGAATGATTGTTTTTTTTACTAATGTTCTTCGCCGTCAACTCAAACTTTATTCCACAAGACTTTTTATGCCACTCTGACATGCAGAAATGAAAATATGTTACCAGCCCCCCTCAAAAATTGACTAAAGACCACCACCATGGCAAGACATTGATCTGGTGAGGAATGATCTACTACCTCAGCCGGTTGGAGTTCCTGACCAATTTTTCATCTCTGCGGATAAAACGGTTCGCGAGCAGATTGCAAATAACGGCAATCCCGGGTAGCCAAAGTCCCAGGCCAAACTGGCCCCCCTGAAACTCTTTTGACAATTGATTCGAAAAAAGAAATGCTGAAAGGATCACCCCGGCGAGGAAGAGGGAATTCAGCGCGCCCAGTTTCATCTGCAATACTCTGTCTTTGAACTTTCCGATCTCAATTATTGAAAGCGTAATGGACGCTATTGCCAGGATGGCGGTGGTAAAGTAGGGGAAGTATTGCGTAGTGATCATCTCACCACTTTGGCTGGTAATACTGTAGTGGAAGGCAAATAACTTATGCATTTGACCTGCGGACAGGTGGACCCATATAGGAAAAATAATAGCAGCAATCAGGCTGATAATTGCTATAACCAGAAATACAGTTTGAATTCTTTGCCACATGGTTGTGTTAAATTAAATTGCCCTTCGACAAGCTCAGGGGCAGCCTCTTCTGAAAACTCGAGGGACCTGAGCTTGAGGGACCTGAGCTTGTCGAAGGTCAAAACTAAGCATTAGGTCATTCAGGCGAAACAAACGTCTCTTTATTATTCTGTACATTTCAATTTGGATCCGGTTATGAGCGCTGCCTTTATTGTGGATATTATTCGAACCCCTGTGGGAAAATTTGGAGGGACTCTTGCCAGAGTGCGGCCTGATGACCTGGCCGCGCTTGTCATTAAGAAATTACTGGAGCGAAATCCTGCTATCGAGCCGAAGGAAATCGAGGATGTGGTTTTCGGCGCGGCGAACCAGGCAGGTGAAGATAACCGCAACGTTGCCCGCATGGCTTTACTTTTAGCCGGGTTACCCGTCGGCGTTGGCGGGGTTACTGTAAACCGACTTTGCGCTTCAGGACTGCAGGCCATCATGGATGCAGCCCGCGCCGTTATGTGCGGTGAAGGAAAGATATACATCAGTGGCGGGGTGGAGAGCATGAGCCGCGCACCATTTGTCATCCCCAAAAGCGAAGAAGCTTTTTCCCGAAAGGCAGAGATCTTTGATACAACATTAGGATGGCGTTTTGTGAATTCCAGGTTGTCGCAACTATACCACCCGTATTCTATGGGAGAAACTGCGGAAAATGTCGCGCGGAAATGGAACATCACCCGCGATCAGCAGGACCAGTTTGCATTTGAGTCGCAACAGCGTTATCAACTTGCGCACGACGCTGGAAAGTTCTCCGACGAATTAATATCAGTTCCTGTTCTTCAACAGAAGGGTGACACGCTGCTTTTTGACAAAGACGAACATCCAAGGTTATCTCCGATTGAAAAACTGGCCGCCCTCAAGCCTGCTTTCGCAAAAGATGGCACCGTGACAGCGGGCAACTCTTCGGGGATCAACGATGGGGCTGCTGCCTGTCTTATGGCAAGCGAAGAGATGCTGAAAAAAAATTCATTAAAGCCCCTTGTAAGGATAGCCGGTATGGCCATTGCGGGAGTAGATCCGGCTTATATGGGTGTCGGCCCGGTTCCTGCAACAAAAAAACTATTACAACGCGCGGGCATTCGAATAAAGGACGTCGGGTTATTTGAATTGAACGAAGCTTTTGCATCCCAGTCCCTGGCGTGCATCCGCGATCTGGGAATAGATCCCGCCGTCGTCAATGTAAATGGTGGTGCCATTGCGATCGGGCATCCCCTCGGGTGCAGTGGTGTGCGCATCAGCGCCACGCTCATCCGCCAAATGCAGAAGAGAAATATTAAATACGGTGTGGCTACCATGTGCATTGGCGTAGGTCAGGGAGCGGCGGTCCTCTACGAGGGAATATGGAAATAAGGGCATAAGGGACATAAGGTCTGAATCAGTTGCCGGTTGCCTGTTGCCGGGTTGGGGAGCGTTAAATCGAAGGATTGTCCTAACCGGATTGTTTCGTGTCAGGAAAAGTTTTGTAATAAGAGAATAGGAAAATAAAGGGCAGTTTAGAAATTATAACAAGAAGAACTTCTCACGGTGAGAAGGGCGTTAAGCAGCAGGCACTAGCTCACCACTCACAATTCACAACTCACCAGATGAGGTATTTTTTTGAGATCGCTTATCACGGTGGCAACTACAATGGATGGCAAAGTCAACATAATGCTGTTGGTGTTCAAACGATAGTTGAAAACGCACTGAGCAAAATTTTCAGGTCACCTGTTCAGATCATTGGAAGCGGTCGAACAGACACCGGGGTTCATTGTGAACAACAGTATTTCCATACGGATCTATCGCGGGAGTTGGATACGCCCCAGTTGATTCAGAAATTAAATTCCTTTCTTCCCCGCGACATTGTTATAAAGTCGATCAGGCCGGTCAAGCCGGATGCCAGCGCCCGGTATGATGCAATTGAACGCACTTACCGTTATGAGATCACCCATGTTAAAAATCCCTTTTCGCAGGGTTTAATCTGGCATTATTTCAAAACCGTCAAAATTGAAAACATGAATAAGGCGGCCGCCTTAATAGTGGGGGAACATGATTTTGAGTGTTTTAGCAAAGTGAAAACGGACGTAAATCATTTTATTTGTGATGTGAAAAAAGCCGTCTGGACTGAAAAGGGCGATCGATTGGTCTTTACCATTTCGGCCAACCGGTTTCTTCGTGGCATGGTACGGGCCATTGTTGGAACATTACTGGATGTTGGGACAGGGAAAATCAACCAAAAGGAATTTGTTTCTATTTTGCAAAGCAAGGACCGGAAACAAGCGGGAGCCAACGTCCCCGCACAGGGTTTATACCTGGAAAGGGTGAAATACCCGTCGCGGATTTTTCTTAAATAGAATTCATTGTGGAGAAAGAACAGGTAAAGAGTGGAAATATAATCGACTGGTCAGTGCTCAGAAGGCTGATGAAATTCGTCACACCTTACCAAGGTCGTTTTTATGTCGTGATCTTTCTTACCGTACTGCTCGGCCTGCTCACTCCACTGCGGCCCATCCTCATCCAGTATACCATCGACAATGATGTTGCCTTCGGTGATTATGCAGGCATGGTGAATATCATGATCCTCTTACTGGTGTTGCTGGTCCTGCACTCCATCGCACAGTATGCTCATACCTATCTTTCCGGATGGCTTGGTCAGCAGGTGATCCGGGATATCAGAACAAAACTTTATCAGCACATCATCAATCTCCGGTTGAAGTTCTTCGACAAGACTCCCATTGGCAGATTGGTGACCCGGGCGATATCGGACGTTGAGACCTTATCGGATGTGTTCACTGAGGGGCTTGCCGCCATGGCTGGTGACCTGTTGCAAATTATTTTTATTCTTGCATTCATGTTCTATGGGGACTGGCGGTTGGCGTTGCTGAGCCTTTCCACCATTCCGCTATTGCTGATCAGTACTTATATTTTTAAGGAGAAAATAAAAGTTACTTTCAACGACGTTCGCAACGCGGTGGCCAACCTGAATACGTTTGTGCAAGAGCATCTCACGGGTATGAACATAGTTCAGATATTCGGAAGCGAAAAGACAGAGTTCGGAAAATTCAAAAACATTAATGAAGAACACCGCCACGCAAATTTGCGGTCTGTATTGTATTACTCCATTTATTTCCCTGTTGCGGAGATCATAGCTGCGGCCGGAATTGGTTTGCTTGTCTGGTATGGAGCTAAAGGTGTTATCCACATAGAAGAAACCGGGATCACTATTGGCAAGCTCATCGCCTTCATCATGTACATTCAAATGTTTTTCAGGCCGATCCGCATGATCGCAGACCGTTTTAATACTCTTCAGATGGGCATCGTGAGCACATCGCGTATCATGAACTTACTTGACAACCACGAGCATGTTCAACAAACAGGTCAGTATCAACCTGAACGCATGCGCGGAGCAATCGATTTTCAGAGCGTGTGGTTTGCTTATAACGATGAGCAGTACGTATTGAAAAATATCAATATTAAAATTCAGGAGGGCGAGACGGTGGCGTTTGTCGGTGCAACAGGTGCCGGAAAATCTTCTATCATAAATTTACTGAACCGTTTTTATGAGATCAATCAGGGGGCGATCAGGGTTGACGGTGTCGACATCAAGGAGTATGATCTCGGGGCGCTGCGGAAGAATATTGGCGTCGTGTTGCAGGATGTATTTTTGTTCTCAGACACGATCTTTAACAATATAACACTGGGAAATCCGGATGTAACAGAAGACATGGTGTGGCACGCCGCGGATTTAGTTGGTGCCCGGAGATTTATAGACCGGCTGCCTGGAAAATTATCCTACAATGTGATGGAACGAGGGGCTACATTATCGGTCGGTCAACGCCAGCTGATATCTTTTATCCGCGCTATGGTGTATGATCCAAAAATATTAATACTTGATGAGGCTACTTCGTCGGTCGACAGCGAAACGGAGGAGATGATACAACAGGCAATCGGCAAGATGATGCGCGGCCGGACCTCGGTAGTTATTGCCCATCGTCTTTCTACGATTCAAAAAGCGGATAAGATAATCGTGCTGGATCGCGGGGAAATTAAAGAAGAAGGAAAGCACGAAGAATTGCTTTCCCGGGATGGGTTCTATGCCCATCTCCATAAGATGCAGTATAAGGAGTTTGTCGGATAGAGGTTTCGGTAAGGCCGGTTCCCTTACCGGGGAGCGGCAACTAAAAAAAATAGTATCTTTGTAATTCATGCAGGTATCAAAAATACTTCTGGTCACCTCTATTATCCTGTTTGCTTCCGAATGTGTATATGCGCAGCGTTCAAAGCAGGCTACCCGGTCGCGCTATCATTTTTCAACACCGAAAGTGCGGGGACAGAAAGCAAAAATAATTTGTCCTGCATTCTACAACAACAAATATCCCTTTTATGGGTTGGGTTTCAAATTGGGAGATCCCTTTGCCTTGACCTATAAATTTTATCCGAATAAAAGGGTTTCGCTGGCTGTTGATTTTGGAAAAGCTGCGAGTGGTTTATATAACCGTTACTTCCGCGAAAAATTTAGTTTTTATGTTATGGAAGATACCTTCCCTTCCACGGAATCATCCCTGATCTACCTCACACACCGGGTAAAGTCAGACCTGATCGGAGAAGTAAAAGTTCTTTACCATGTCGATGCAAAAAAGATTTCAGATGGATTGCAGGGTTATGCAGGTGTTGGCTGGGAGTGGAAACGCACTCAATTAAAATATGACTATCAATACAATCAGGCTAATAACGATCCGCAACTGGCAGGTCCTTTCGGCTTCTTCGAGCGCAACCGGGTAACTATGGGCCCGCAGGTTGTCCTGGGTATTGAGTATGCGTATTTCAGGATTCCCATTTCCGCTTTTATGGAAGTTGAATACTTTGCCGACATCCAGGCCGACCCGGGCTGGCAGCGCTTTGAAGGCGGCGCCGGCCTGCGATACATCTTCTGAAGTACGAAGTACGAATTTAGAACTACGAATGGAATACCGAGATTCGGTCATTGTCAGAGTGCGGGAAATTCGTCATTCGTAATTTTCTCTTCCAGTTGCCCTTGCTTTTCAAATAAGTCGCGGTACATCCCGTCTTTTTCAATCAGCGATTCGTGAGTTCCAACTTCTATTATTCTGCCGTCTACGAGTACGACGATCTTGTTTGCAAGCTTGGCTGAGGAAACCCGGTGGGAAATAATAATTGTCGTCCTTCCCTGCATGATGCGCTTCATGCTGTTGAGGATATTGTTTTCTGTATTGGTATCCACTGCGGACAGGGCGTCATCGAGCATCAGTATTTTTGGTTGGCGAACAACGGCGCGCGCGATTGAAACTCTTTGCTTTTGGCCGCCCGACAGGGTAATTCCCCTTTCACCGATCCGGGTTTCGAACCCCTGAGGGAATGCGCGGATATTTTCATAAACATCGGCATCCCTGGCCGCCTGATAGATCCTGGCTTCATCAGGAGCTGTCATCCCAAAAGCGATGTTGTTATAGATGGTATCGCTGAAGAGAAAAACATCCTGCGGAACATAACCGATCTGGCTTCTTAAGCTATTCAGGTTATAATGACTGATCGGTATATTGTCAATAAGAATTTCACCTTCGCGTACATCAAAGAGTCGGGAGATCAGGTTGGAGATGGTGCTTTTCCCCGAGCCGGTGGTCCCGATAATTGCCAGAGACTCTCCGGGGTTCACGACAAAAGAAACATCCTTCAGGGCTTTAATACCGGTATCGGGATATGTGAATGACACATTATTGAATTCAATTTTGCCCTCGATGTCACGCACCAGATTTTTCTCGGATATAATATTGGACGAGGTCGTCAGAAATTCATTGATCCGTTTCTGAGAAGCTTCGGCCCGCTGAACCAGGCTGCTCGTCCAGCCTAAGGATGTGACCGGCCAGGTCAGCAAGTTTACGTAGATAATAAATTCTGCAATGACCCCGAAAGTTATATTGCCATTGATCACCAGCGTACTTCCTGCATAGACGGTAAGGATGGTGCTCAATCCAACAAGTCCCATAATGAGTGGAAAAAATAATGACTGTACCACTGTGAGTTTCATCGACTGTTTTTTGTATGCATCGCTTTCAACTTCGAATTTAGCGATTGATTCGTTTTCCCTGTTAAAGGATTTTAATACCCTTATGCCGCTGAATGCTTCCTGAACGAAAGTTGAAAGGCGCGACTGGCTCTGCTGAATCTCTTCCGATCTTCTTTCAATAGTATTGTTGACTAAAAAGATACTTAACGACAGCAATGGTAGAGGACTTAATGCATACCATGTTAAAGTAGCGTTTATGGAGAACATGTAGGGTATGAGCATGAAGAAAAGGGTGATAAGCGTCAGCCCGTACATGATTGCCGGGCCGAGATACATGCGCACGCGGCTCACATCCTCGGATATTCGGTTCATCAGATCACCTGTGTTATTTCGCCTGTAGAAACTCAGCGGCAGGCTCTGGTAGTGTTCAAAAATTTCATTTTTGAGGTCATACTCAATGTGTCTCGACATCACGATAAGCGTTTGCCGCACGAAGTACAAAAAGACTCCGCGAAGCAATGCCATGAGCAGGATCAGGGCGGCATAGATCAGTATTCCGAAGGCGAATACGTGAAAATAATTCTGCTGAAGATCAAGGTTATAGAAAGCGCCGTGGATCTGAATATTGTCCACCACCAGATCTATGGAGTGGCGAACCAGCCGCGCGGGAAAAATTTGAAACGCATTGGATATAATGACGAATAGAGTACCGAAGACCAGATGCCACTTATATTTAACGAGATATTTGTTGAGGTACTTAAGTTCTTTCATCTTTCATCAAAATTCAGCTTCCACGCGCTGTTTGAATGCCTGCAAATCAAGCTATAAAATTGGTTTAAGCAGTGGTCGATTCGCATAAATTTGGGTGTTGGTACTCAAAACGAAATATTCTCTCAAAAGTTTATGCAAACGATTGAAGGCACGCCGGTGGCCTGATCAATGTTTACCATGAGTATCAGGGAAATTGCAATCGCAAACGTGTGCTGAAGCAGGCTGAAAAAATTATGACACCTGTTTTGAATATTTAATGCTTGCCGTCCAGGGAGAAAATATCCAGTCAGGATGCTGCCATCAGGCTTTCGGAAAAGAGGATTTCAGAGATAGGAAGGCTTCAAATGACCCGATAGCCCCTCATCTTTCACGAAAAAAAGGGGAAATTCCATTGAAAAATAGCGTTTTCGCGATATCTGAAAAATAAAATTATTATGGGCGTCCTGTTAGTGAAATACCTGACAGGATGTTTATTTTTGTGTCCGCCTTATATATTAACGTTCTTAACATGCTGAATAGAAGAAGCCTTCGGATTAAAGTAATGCAAAGTCTTTTTGCTTTACAGCAATGCAAGGACGCCACTTATGAACTGTGTCTTGAAAAAATAAGTGAAACGTTTTCCCCTGACCTGAATTCGATGCAGGTGCAGGACAAGCCGCTGCTTCAGCAGCAAAAAAAAGAAGGTCTGAAGCTTTTCGAAAAAGCGTTTGCGGAAGATCAATCCACCGTAGAGAACGAAGACGACCGCATCGTGAAGGCGGTACAGGCATCCCTAAAATTTTACAAAGATCAGGTAAAAAAGGACACGGATTTTTTCCTGAAAAATCTCGTCATTGAAGTTGAAAAAATCTATGATCATTACATTGCCACGCTCAGCCTTGTAACGGCATTTGCAGGACTGGCCGAAGCTGACAAAAAAGTAAGTCACAAAAACTTTGTCAACAACACATGGATCAAGGCATTAAAAAACAGTGAAGCTTTAAAAAAGGATGCGTTGCGCCTGGGCAGGAATTGGCAAAATAACACCGAACAGGTGCGGCTCTGGTTCAGGGATGTGGTGCGCCAGGATAATGAGTATTTAAATTACCTCGACCGCAAGAGCCCCTCACTCGATGATCAGAAAAAATTCATCAATCACCTTTTCAAAAAGGTGATCCTGGGAAAAACGGTGATCAATGATTTTTATGAGGAAGAGGTCCTGCGCTGGGCCGAGGACAAGGATATCGTCAAAGCTTTGGTGGAAAAGACAGTGAAATCCTTCGAACCTGAAAGCCAGCAGGATATTGCCTTACATACATTATCGCTGAACTGGGAGGACGACAAAAATTTTATTGAAACGCTGTTCGAGACCTCTGTGAATTTAAAGCCGCATCACCGGGAGCTGATTTCCAGCAATACTCGTAATTGGGAAGTGGACAGGTTGCCGTTAACCGATCGGATTATTCTCGAAATGGCGATAGCCGAATTGTTGAGTTTTCCCAACATTCCCGTAAAAGTGACGATAAACGAATATATAGAACTGGCTAAAACCTACAGCACACCCAAAAGCCGTAATTTTATTAATGGTATCCTGGATGTGATTGCGAAGGAACTGAAAGAAACCGGGGAAATTAAAAAAAGCGGCAGGGGCCTGATTGATAATAAATGAGGCTTTAGGCCTATATTTGTTGTTAAAAAATGTTAAAAGCTTGAATTTGCGTTTCAACGATAATAATTTTGAAGGCCTATGAGCAAAAAGGGAGGAAATACGCTGCTGGCATTTTTAGTTGGGGCAGCTACCGGAGCTATACTGGGAATTTTATACGCACCTGACAAGGGGTCGAATACGCGTGAAAAGCTATCGTTTCAACTGGATAAATATCGGGTGATGCTCCAGGATTTGATAAATGATTTCGTATCCGGTCGGGAAACGCCTTTGACATCTGAAGCAAAATCTCAGGGTCAAAAGGTTGTTGACGAAGCAAAGACCAAGGCCGAGAAGCTGTTGGAAGATGTCGATGAACTTTTATTGCAGATTCGTGGTAAAAAGAATTAACAATCAAAGCTTAAGTAATATGAAAATGATGTGTTTAAAGGTTTTAATGATCTTTGCGTTTGCAGCAGTGTTCTCTTCCTGCAAGGATAGAAATGCTGAAAAGAAAATTGCGGAGCTTGAGAGCAGGCTTGCAGAATTGGAAGGAAAGAAAACAGTGGGTCCGACAATATCATCTCCGACGCCCGCAACTCAGCCCGAAACGGATGCGAAACCGGAAGGGCCATTACCAAAATTTGAATTCCAGACCGTAGACCACGATTTTGGAACCATCAATGAAGGCGATGTAGTTGAATATACTTATGCTTTCAAGAACACTGGTGAAGCCCCGCTGATCATACAGTCCGCACAGGGGTCTTGTGGATGTACCGTGCCTGCCTGGTCAAAAGATCCGATTCCCGCTGGTGGAACCGGATACGTAAAGGCAAAATTTGACAGCAACGGCAAGCCGAACATCCAAAACAAAACAGTTACGGTTACTGCCAATACCTGGCCAAAACAAACTGTTCTGAGGTTTAAATCAATGGTTACTCCGAAAGCTAACGCGGCCCCTTCGGGAGGGCCTGTTAAAAAATAGAGCATATAAACTGATGTTTTAACCCGGGCCCAGGTCCGGGTTTTTGTTTTTAATAAACACTTTGAAGGACACGCTTTGAGTGTTTGAACACCGGCACTTTAGACGTGTTTTTTGGGAAGTGATGCCCCGCAGAGTTTAAGAAAGGCTGAACAGATTCGTGGCTATAAATCGTTTAAATACTATAACTTTGGCAGCTAATTAAATAATCCATATGTTAACTATTCTCTTACAGGCTACACCCAGTGGTGGCGGACAGTACTTTCAACTTGTTTTTTTTGGTGCCATCATTCTGGTTTTCTATTTCTTTATGATCCGACCGCAACAAAAGAAGGCAAAGGATCAAAAGAAGTTTATTGATGACATAAAGAAAGGTGATTATGTAGTGACCATCGGGGGCGCACATGGTTACGTCGGTGAACTGGAAGGCGATACTTTTATTCTTGAGGTAGAAAAAGGAGGTCGTATCCGTTTTAATAAATCCGCTGTCTCACTTGACGCAACAAAACAGGCCAACAAGAAATAACACAGATCCCGTTCAGGTCTGTTACATGGATTTGTATTTTAACGCGGGTAAATGAGTATTCTCAATAACATATTCAATATCCTAAGATTCAACCGGCGAAATTGGAAAGCCGTAGTGTTGTGTGTTTTTACCGCTACGGTTTTTTGGTTTTTTAACGCCCTGAATAAGACCTATACCACAAATATCAATTTCCCCCTCTCGTTTGATTATGATATCCAGAATTTTATTCCAGTAGAGGGGCTTCCTCAATACGTGAGGTTGAATGTTACAGGTAATGGTTGGGAACTCTTCAAAAGAAGCACCGGTGTTAAAATGGATCCGCTTCAGATTCCACTTGAGCGACCGGGAGAAGTTAAAAAAATTGTTGGCAGTGGTTTAACGTTTGCTTTTACCAATCAGCTGAATGGTCTGGAGATAAACCAAGTATTGAGCGATACGCTTTACCTTGATCTCGAGCCGAAAGCGGGAAGGTGGATCAAACTGGCTGTTGACTCTATCCAGTACAACATAAAAGCGGGTTTCGGATTGGCAAGTGACATCGCCGTGATGCCCGATTCTACTTACATCGAGGGCCCGGCACGGTTGATCAACAAAATTAAAGAACCTGTTATGCTAGACGTTCCGCAGCGCAACATTGATGAGCATTACATTGAAAACGTTGATGTCGAATTGCCCTATCCGCAGGTAATTACCAGGCAACCACCCTCTGTTTCTGTGATGTTTAATGTCGAAGAAATAATTACAGTGCAGGATTCGATTTCATTGGTAATTGAAAACATGCCTTCTACGGTTTCAGAGGTGATGAATTCAGGAAAGATACCGGTGACTTTTTCCATTCCCGAAAGCTTTATTGAAAGCTTGAAGATCGATTCCGTAAAAGCAGTGCTGGATCTAAAGAACTTTTCCAGAGGGAGAACCAAGATCCTTCCCCGGGTAGATGGCCTTCCTCCTTATAGCAGGGTCCTGAAGATCGACTCCGTTATCGTTAGGTTATAATCCGTGAACCCCCCCCTCCAAATAGGCATTACAGGTGGTATCGGCTCTGGTAAGTCGCTGGTTTGTAGAATCTTTGGGTTACTTGGAGTGCCCGTTTACGATGCTGATAGCCACGCGAAAGAGTTAATGACCACCGATGGAATACTGGTATCCCAAATCAAAAAAGAATTCGGTGATTTGGCCTATCTTCCGGATGGTACCCTCAACCGCATTTACCTGGGAGAGTATGTTTTTTTTAATGAAGAGAAACTGGAAAAACTCAATAGCCTGGTTCATCCTCGCGTAGCGGTGGACTATGCAAAGTGGCTGGACACAAAAATTGACGCGTCGTATGTCCTGAAGGAAGCGGCGCTTTTATATGAATCGGGCTCTTATCGCCTGCTGGATAAAATCATCGTGGTTTCCGCACCAGAAGGTTTGAGGCAGAAAAGAGTGTTGCAGCGCGATGTTCACCGGACTGTCGAACAGTTCAAAGGAATTGTCGAAAAGCAGCTGCCTGAAGACGAAAAGTTGAAACGAGCCGATTATATAATCGTTAATGATGAAACGAAACTTATTATTCCCCAGGTGCTGTTTCTTCATCAACAATTCACCCAGAAGGTGGATCACTAAGCCAGTTTGAGAGAGATACCAATGCTTTTACTTGTACAGATTGAATATATATGCGATTTAGATCCGGGTTCCACCATTTTCTTTTGATTACGTTTATTGTATTCCTTTCATCCTGTGATTCGAAAAAGAATGGACCGGCAGCAGCGGGCAGGCCACGGATACAAGGGACACTGATGGTTGACGCGTTTCTGGTTCAGCCGAGTTCGGTGAGTGAAAATGTGGAGGTGCCTGGAACCCTTTTTCCGTTTGAGGAAACACAGATCCGGGCTGAAACAGGAGGCAGGATTGTTCAGTTAAATGTACAGGAGGGAGCAAAGGTTTCGAAGGGTACCCTTTTAGTTAAGATATTTGACAGAGATCTGCAGGCGCAGTTACAGAAATTGCAGGTGCAACTTCAGATAAATCAGAAGACGGAAGAGCGGAACCGGGAACTTCTGAAAATAAATGCTATCAGCCAGCAGGATTACGATCTGAGCTCGCTGAATGTCGAAAACCTGAGGGCGGATATTGAGGCTGTAAAAATTGCGATTTCCAAAACTGAAATAAGGGCGCCATACAATGGGACGATGGGATTGCGAAATGTCAGTTTGGGATCGTACATATCTCCGTCGGATATCGTTGCTACAATCAGGCAGGTAGATCAACTGAAACTTGAATTTTCAATACCTGAAAAATATGCTAAGGAAATAGGAAAAGGTTATGCTGTTAAATTCAGAGTTGACGGGGGCGCGCAGGAGCATCATGCTATTGTAATTGCCACTGAAAACAGCGTGGATCAGGCCACGCGCACGCTTAAGATACGGGCAGTTGTGAGGGAAATTCACCGGGAACTGGTACCCGGGATTTTTGCGAAAGTAAACTTGCAACTTGGCAGGAATTCCAGTGCGCTTAAGGTTCCTTCGCAAGCCATTATCCCAAATGTCCGGAATAAACAGGTGATTGTTTTAAGAAAAGATAGCGTTCAGTTTACGGTGGTGGAAACAGGCATTCGCGATTCAGTTTATGTCCAGATCCTGACCGGGCTCCAGGCCGGCGATACTGTAATCACTACAGGTCTAATGGCCATAAGACCAAATTCGAAAGTTAAGATCGCGCGGGTAGTTTCGCTCTAGGAAGTAAGGATCAGTAATCATGAAATTATGAACATTTCAGAGTTAAGTTTAAGAAGGCCGGTTCTGGCATTTGTCATGAACATTGTGCTTGTACTTTTCGGAGTTATCGGATATACATTTTTGGGTGTTCGTGACTATCCGGTTATAGATCCGCCCAATGTGAGTGTCCGGACATCGTATGCCGGAGCTAATGCGGACATCATCGAATCGCAAATAACAGAACCTCTGGAAAAAGCGATCAATGGTATTGCCGGTATTAAAAACATCACTTCTACCTCCAGTGTGGGTTCGAGCAACATCAATGTTGAATTTGACTTGGGTGTGGATCTGGAAGCCGCTGCCAATGATGTGCGGGATAAAGTTTCACAAGCACAGCGATCCCTTCCACAGGACTTGACCAGCCAGCCGGTTGTTTCAAAGTCTGATGGATTTGGCGAATCCATTCTGGGCCTTACTTTGCAGAGCAATTCTCGCAACTCACTTCAGCTGACAGAGTATGTGAACAACACCCTTGTGGAGCGACTGCAGACTATACGTGGAGTCAGCAGCATACAGATCTGGGGAGAGCGAAAGCATGCCATGCGTATTTGGCTCGATCCGGCCAAGCTAAGTGCCTACGGCCTTACTCCTCTCGATGTTCAGGATGCTTTGAATAAAGAAAATGTGGAATTGCCCGCAGGGAAAATTTCCGGAAACAATACTGAGTTAACGGTAAGAACATTCGGAAGACTTTATGAAGAAGAGGATTTTGAAAATGTAATTATTAGATCCGGTTCTCAAGGAGACATCAAATTGAAAGATGTAGGAGAGGCGATTCTCGGACCCGAAAATGAAGAAACGGTGATGCGGGAAAGCGGTGTTTCCATGGTCGGCATGGGCGTCAACCCTTTGCCCGGCGCTAATTATGTGGAAATATCCACAGAGTTTTACAAACGGTTGGAACAGATCAAGAAAGATGTTCCTGAGGACATCCAGATAAATCTTTCGATGGATCAGACAATTTTTATCAAACGTTCCATCAAGGAAGTGGGGGAAACTTTGATCATTTCGTTTCTGTTGGTCGTTCTGATCATTTACCTGTTCTTCAGAGATTTTCTGATTGCAATGCGGCCTCTGATAGATATCCCGGTTTCATTGATCGCCACTTTCTTTATCATGTATCTGCTTGGTTTTTCGATAAACGTGCTGACCATGCTTGGAATCGTTCTGGCGACTGGTCTGGTTGTGGATGATGGAATTGTAGTGACCGAAAACATCTACAAGAAGCTGGAGGGCGGCATGAATAAATATCGCGCTGCGCTGGAGGGCTCAAAGGAAATTTTCTTCGCTGTTATATCAACTTCCATAACATTGGCCATTGTTTTTCTTCCTATCCTTTTTCTCGAGGGATTTGTTGGACGGTTGTTCAAGGAATTTGGAATTGTCGTAGCGGGGGCAGTACTGGTGTCATGTTTCGTCTCACTAACATTGACACCGGTGCTCAGCGTTAAACTTACGCGCTCCAGGCACAAGCATTCGAGGTTTTATAATGCAACCGAGCCGTTCTTTAGGGGGATGGAAAACGGATACCGCAAGTGGCTGGGATCATTTATGAAGCTAAGATGGGTGTCTTTCATAATTGTCGCGCTATGTCTTGCATCTGTCTATTTTATCGGATCTACTATACAGTCGGAATTAGCGCCAATGGAAGACCGCAGCCAGTTTCGCCTGCAGATGACCGCAGCAGAAGGCACATCTTATGAGTACATGGATCAATACGTTACGGAGGTGACCCAATTTGTCATGGACTCAGTTCCTGAGGCAAATAATATTATGTCATTCACTTCCCCCGGTTTTGGAGGAGGTAGTGGTTCGAATAGCGGTTTCATACGCGTCAGGCTCGTCGATCCGGATCAACGAACAAGGTCACAACAGGAAATTGTTGATATGGTTAGTCGCAACATGGGTAGATTTCAGCAGGGCCGGGCTTTCCCTTCACAGGAACAAACAATTTCTGTAAGCAGGAGAGGCGGGCAGCCCGTACAGTTTGTTGTTCAGAACAACAATTTCGAAAAACTGAAGGCAGCTATCCCCAAGCTATTGGATGCGGCTAACGACCATCCGGTTTTACAGTCACCGGATGTTGATATGAAATTTAACAAGCCCGAACTAAAAGTTGAGATCAACAGGTTAA
The DNA here is from genome assembly GCA_040902445.1 of Cyclobacteriaceae bacterium. Taxonomy (GTDB): domain Bacteria; phylum Bacteroidota; class Bacteroidia; order Cytophagales; family Cyclobacteriaceae; genus Chryseosolibacter. The sequence continues at coordinate 18,730 of JBBDXJ010000084.1, forward strand.
AAGCTGCTCAGTTAGGTATCAGCGTGCAAAGTATTGCTCAAACGTTGCAGGTTGCATACAGCAATCTGAGGTTCGGATATTTTACGAAAGATGGCAAGCAATACCAGGTAATGGGACAGGTTAAGAAGATCAACAGAGACGACCCTGATGACCTGAAAAATTTATTCGTTCGGTCCAACAGCGGCCAGTTAATTTCCCTGGATAATGTAGTGACTACCTATGAATCCACAACGCCGCCTTCATTGTACCACTTTAACCGCTACAAATCGGCTCAGATCACTGCAGGTCTTGCTCCAGGCAAAACCATTGGCGATGGAGTTAAGGCAATGGAAGAGATCGCAGATAGTATTCTCGATGATACGTTTACGACTTCGCTCTCAGGCGTGTCTCGCGATTTTCAGGAAAGTGCGAGCAATACGACTTTTGCATTCATACTGGCGATCATTCTTATTTACCTCGTGCTGGCAGCGCAATTCGAAAGTTTTGTGGATCCACTCATCATTCTTTTTACCGTTCCTTTGGCAATAAGCGGAGCTTTCATTTCACTTCATATTTTCGGGCAGACATTGAATATTTTTTCGCAGATCGGAATGATCATGCTGATAGGACTAGTAACAAAGAACGGTATCCTGATCGTTGAGTTTGCAAATCAAAAAAGGGAAGGAGGAATCTCAAAAATGGAAGCTGTGCTTGAAGCGTCACGCCTTCGCCTGCGTCCGATCCTTATGACCAGCTTGGCGATGGCACTGGGTTCGCTCCCATTAGCGTTATCGTTGGGAGATGCGGCCACAAGCCGTCAGCCATTGGGAATCGTGATCGTCGGAGGGGTTTTGTTTTCCCTTGTACTCACTTTGTTTGTTATACCAGCCATGTATACGTACCTCTCAAGAAAAAGAAAACATGTCCAGTTTGAAGAGGGTATCAGAGCCCCCCAACCACAAAAGGATTTAGTGTATGAGGCATAGACTTCTTGCGATTGTTTTTTTTCTCTTTTCAGGATTTCATTTTGCTTTTGGCCAGGAGGAAATCTCCCTGGAACAGGTTGTGGCGCTTGCCCTCGAAAAAAATTATGATGTGCAGATACTGAAAAAAGCATCAGAAGCCGCGCAAACGGATAAGAGTTATTCCTGGGCCGCTTTTTTGCCACAGATCAACGCCAGCGGTGCACGCCTATGGAATGAAAATGATCAGAAACTCCGGGTTCGCGACAGGGCAACTGATGACATTGTCACCATCGAGGGTGATATAGCATCCAATAATATGAATGCATCCGGTCAACTTGTCTGGACATTGTTCGATGGTACCCGCATGTTTTCTACACGCGAGCGTCTGGCGGTGTTCGCTGAGCAAAGTCAATTGGCCATGAAAGATCAGATGGTGAATACCATTGCCGATGTAATTGCTAATTACTATGACATTGTGCGGCAAAAGCAACAATTAAAAGCCATTCAGGAACAGATGTCCGTTAGTGAAGAACGCGTAAAACTTGCGGAGCGGAAGCTGCAGGTTGGTACCGGAATTAAACCTGAACTATTACAGGCGAGGGTGGATTACAATGCGCAGCGTACGCAGGTCCTTCAACAGGAATCGACTATAGCTCAATTGAAACAACAACTCAATGCGCTGGTGGGATTACAACTACCCACTCAATATGAAGTTGCTGATACAATAATTATCGATCTGAATCTGAATCCGGAAGATTTCACGGAAAACTTCGAAAACACAAACTTCACTTTACAGGCGGCGCGCCAGAACATCCGTATGGCAGATCTGTCTTTGCGCGAAAGAAAAGCCGAATATCTGCCCTTCTTTAATTTTAATGCTTCCTATAATTATACAAAGACCGATAATACAAGATTGATAAATCCATATGGGACATTATTATTCCAGCAAAACGGATATAATTACGGGTTCTCGGTCACGTTGCCTATACTTAACGGTTTAAATGCCAGACGGCAAAGCCAGCAGGCAAAGATCGAAATAGACAGACAGACTTTGTTTTATAATCAATTGAAAACAAATGTAAACGTTGGATTGAAAAACGCCTATGTGAATTATGACAATGCAAAAAAGATCCTTCTCATAGAGGAGGAAACAATCGGACTGGCAAAAGAAAATATTTTTATTGCTCTTGAAAGTTTCAAACGGGGCGTCACAACTTTTATAGAACTGCGCACGGCCCAGCAAAGTCTCGCGGAAGCCTATAGCCGACTGATCTCGGCAAGGTACAACGCAAAGCTCGCCGAAACCGAACTCCTCCGGTTGAACGGAAGTTTATTACGATAGCGCTTATTTTACTCCAGGGATTTATTATTCCTCGCCGCATCGTGTAAATTACACTCATGATCGGGCAGATAAAATCCTCGTGCGAATTTCTAAAAAAGCATGGTATTAAACAACCGGAGATCGGAGTTATCCTGGGCACAGGTTTAGGCGAACTGTTCATTAAACAAATCCAAAATCCAATCATAATACCCTACAAGGATATCCCTAATTTCCCGAAGCCTACGGTCACGTTTCACAAGGGAAATTTAATGTTTGGTGAGGTCAGCGGAAAAAAAGTGCTGACCATGCAAGGCAGATTCCACTATTACGAAGGATATAGCATGCAGCAAATCACGTTTCCTGTTCGCGTAATGAAAATGCTGGGGATCTCGCAGCTGCTTATTTCCAACGCCGCGGGTAACATGAACCTGGACTGGCAGAAGGGTGAGCTGATGCTGCTTGATGATCACATTAATTTGCAAGGTGAAAACCCATTGAGGGGAATAGATCATTCCGAAGTGGGCAATCCTTTTCCGGATATGAGCCAGCCCTACTCCAATTTTTTGAATGACAAGCTGTTGAGGATCGCAAAAAAAAATAAAATCAAACTCCATTTTGGCGTTTACGCCGCCGTTACGGGCCCAAACCTTGAGACACGTGCGGAATACCGGTATCTCCGGCGCATCGGTGCGGATGCTGTTGGAATGTCGACCGTTCCGGAAGTGATCGTGGCAAACCATGTCAGCTTGCCGTGTTGCGCCGTTTCCGTTTTGACTGACAATTGCGATCCGGAAAATCTGAAGTCTGTAAATATTGAGGAAATCATAGCGGTGGCGGAGAAAGCAGGGCCGTCCTTGACGAAGTTGTTTGTTGATCTTATTGGGGAGCTGTGAATTGGTTGTTAGTTTTTGGTTTTTGTAAGGCTGTACACAGACCACAGACCACCTGCCGTGTACCGTGGACTGATTACTGATTCCTAATCTCCACCCGGGCGGGGAATTGCTTTAACTCAATAATCTGGGTTGGGAACGGATCCGCATTCCAGGCTGCATGAATGGCAAGGGCAGCGCCTATGGCTGAAGCCTGAGGAATAGAGGAAGCGAAGACCTCCATGTCAGGGAACACGCCTGCCAGCAAATTCATGTATATGGCATTATTACTGAAACCGCCGTCGACGAAAATTCTTTTGACGGATGTGCCCTTTATGACCAGTTGCGTAGAAACATATTGTTGTACCACAAGATCGAAAATAAGTTGGTGGTAGGCTTCAACATCGTCGGAAAAATCCGATAACTGTCGGGTGGCAAAGCGCAGGTCTTTCAATATGGACAAGGCATTAGATAGCCTTGCGTCAAATGAAGTATCAATTTTTTGAAGGATACCCTCATTGAATTCAAGGTTGAAATAGCGGTCTTTGCTTTGATGAAAATGGGAGGCAATTCTTTCTACCTGGACATCGTGAAAATGGCCTGCGAACAACCGCGAAGCTTTTACAGGAGTACCCATGTATTGAAGGTAGCAGAGGCAATCGCATTCAAGTTCTTCTTTGGTTAAGGGAGTCAGGTTAGAAGGATTCAAACTAATGGCCCAGGTGCCGGTTGAGATCAGGACAAAGGGGTCATTAAAGGAAACCAGGTAGGGGATCAGTGCAGCAGAGCTGTCATGCAGTCCAATCCCAACGGAAAGGGTATGCGCGGAAGAGCCGGGCTGAACCACCATATCGGAAGGCGCGGTTGCAGGGAATTTTTCAAGGATTCCTTCCTGTTTCACCCAGTAATGATAATCCATATTCTGGAAATGCCACAGATTGGTGTGGCAGCCGATGCTCGTAATTTCTGAAAAGGCTTTGCCGGAGATCAGGTAGCTTATATATTGGGGGAGGTGCAGCGCATATTTTATCTGCTCGTAAAACTCCGACTTTTCGTGCTTCACCCGGTAGAGTTGCATTCCGGAGTTCAGACTTCCCAAAATCGGAGAGGCAGTTTGAAAGGAGAACAATTTTTCTCCCCCGTAGGTTTCATAAAATTGCTTCTGTAGTTTCGGGGGGTAAGGCTTCAGGTAATTGTAAAGCGGACCGATAGTTTTTCCCCTTTCATCAATGTAGACAAGACTTGCACCATAGGCCGAAAAGTTGATCGCCCTGACATTGAACTCTTTTGAATTCAAAATGGAACTCAACTCGTTGTTAATAAATAACTGGAGGCTATTGACGTCTTCGCAGGGATCTTCATCGTCATCAACTATTTCATTGAACTGCGCAGATTTTTCAAAAACTATCTGGTAGGCTTCATTAAACAGAAATAACTTTTTATTGGTCTTTCCAATGTCAAAGATAGCGATTACAGGGACCGGCATTAGTAAGTGAAGTTTATATTACAAACCGGTTGCTACACTTTTTGCGCCCCGGTCTTTCACGAGCTTTTCTCTTATTTTCAAGGTGCGGAAGAGTGCGAGAGGATGTAATGCTCCCCCGGCGCGCATGCGTGCTTCCGCTACCAATGGTCTCACATCCGTGCGATAAGCCGCCTGAAGAATTTCCTGCGCGCGCACCACATCATTTTCCTGCTGGGCCTCTGTCAATGCTTTCCTGTCAATCAGCAAGGCCTGCGCATAAGCGATCTTTATAGCTTCAACTGATTGCAGGAGATCTTCAAGCGGATCTTTAACATTATGAGAGGCATCTATCATCCATCCAAGATCGGTAGTGTGATCCATGGCACGGGCATCCATACCTTCAACAAGCTCATTGAAGATCAAAAATAGCTGATAAGGTCTTATACTCCCTACGGTAAGATCGTCATCTCCGTACTTGGAATCGTTAAAGTGAAAACCACCAAGCTTCCCTTCCATGAGCAGTAAAGAAACGATCTGCTCAATATTGGCATTGGGCAGATGATGGCCAAGGTCTACCAGCGTATAAGCTTTCGGTCCCAATTTATTGGCGTATAAAAGTGACTGACCCCAGTCACCCACAGTCATGGAGTAGAAATTGGGTTCGAAAGCTTTGTACTCGACGAACATTTTCCAATTGTCGGGCAGGGCAGCGTAGATCTTACGCAGGCTATCGAGGGTGCGTTCAAAAGCTTTCCGGAAGTTGAGCTGGCCTGGAAAACACGATCCATCAGACAGCCACACCGTGATTGACTCGGAGCCGAGTTCTTTTCCATAATGGATCACTTCGAGGTTATGATCGATGGCTTGCTTGCGCACTTCTTCCTTAACGTGCTGTAATGAACCGAATTTATAACTGAATTTCTGATCCTTTTGATCCTGGAAGGTATTGGAGTTAACGGCATCAAAGCGAATGTTATGCTGTGATGCGAGTATCTTTACTGCTCTGGCGTTTTCAGGAATATCCCAGGGAATGTGAAGGGATATTGCGCCGCTGGATTTATTGAGTGCGTGAAGCATCCCGATATCTTCGATCTTTTCTTCGAGGTTTCTCGGTTCGCCACCTCCCGGAAATCTTCCAAAACGGGTGCCTCCGGTACCCAGAGCCCAACTCGGTATCGCTATTTGAAAGTCAGCTAATTTTTGCAGAATATCGCTGAGGTCGGCAATGTCCTCAGAAACAAATTCAAATTTATTTTTGTGTTGTAACAAAAGAGATGCGTTGTGTTCTGCCACCTCATTTTTTCCAAGTTGCATAGCCTGAATAGTTTAGGGTAAATAAAATACTTCCTTCAAGGGGACGCTGACCGGTGAATTGTCAGGATTGGAATCCATAATGTCGCGCATATACGTCCACCATTTTTTCATCACCGGATGCTCCGGCATGTTTCTTAGAAGGGCCGGGTCTTCTACCTGCATTACTCCAAACAAAGTATTGGTGCTCTCGTCTAAAAATATCGAGTATTCACGGATGCCGCTTTTTTTAAGCAGATCCTTTAACTCCGGCCACAGGGCGTCATGGCGTTTTCTATACTCCTCTTCGAAGCCCTGATGCAATTGCATTTTGAAAGCTCTGCGTACCATTGTGAAATTTCTATTTTTTCTATCGTGCGAAAGCCATGGCCACGCCGCCATCAACGTTAATCATGTTGCCCGTTGATTTTTTCAGGAGTCCGCCGACGAATGCAAAACACGCGTTCGCGATATCTTCAGGAAGAATGATCTCATTTAACAGCGTTCGCTTGGCATAAAATTCAGGAAGTTCTTCCACTTTTACGCCATAAGCTTTGGCTCTTCCTTCCGCCCAGCCGCCGGCCCAGATCTTGCTGTCTGCGATTACGGCGTCGGGATTAATGACATTTACCCTGATCTTGTCGGCGCCTAATTCGGCGGCATTCAATCGGCTCAAATGTAGTTGTGCGGCCTTTGCTGATCCATAGCCTGCATTGTTTGGTCCGGAGACCAGCGCGTTTTTGCTCACGATGTTCAGGACATCGCCGCCCAATTCCTGTTTTTGCATGAGGGAAACCGCACCTTGCGTAACCAGAAACTGGCCTTTCACAAGAACATCATACAACAGATCCCAATCTTTTTCGCTGTGATCTGTAAGAGATTTCGAGATTGATAAGCCGGCATTGTTAACTACAATATCGATACCTCCGAAAGCCAGCGCGCAGGTCTTCATGGCGCCGGTAATGTCTGCAGCATTTGTTACATCGAGTTGCGCATCTGCATAGGCATCTTTTCCGAACAGTTTTTTGAAATCTTCGTTAGCTTCCTTGAGGCGGTTTGGATCATTGTCACTGATCACCACACAAGCTCCTTCTTCAGCAAATTTTTTCGCGATCGCTTTGCCAATACCTCCCGCGCTTCCGGTTACTAAAGCGATCTTACCTGACAGCGCTTTTGGTTTCGGCATGCGTTGAAGTTTTGCTTCTTCCAGCAGCCAGTACTCTATATTAAATGCTTCCTGACGTGGGAGTGATGTATATTCAGAAACCGCTTCCGCTCCTTTCATAACGTTGATCGCGTTGATATAAAATTCTGCAGCTACCCTGGCGGTTTGCTTGTCTTTTGCGAAAGTAAACATACCAATTCCGGGATAGAGGATCACCACAGGGTTTGCATCGCGTATCGCAGGGCTGTTCGTATGTTTGCACTTTTCGTAATACGACTTGTACATGCTGCGATAACTTTCAAATGCCGGCGCGAGTTTGCTTTTCAGCGATTTTACATCTGATAGATCTTCACCGGGTTTTAGATCCAAAACTATCGGGCTGATCTTTGTGCGAAGGAAATGATCAGGGCAGCTGGTTCCCATCGGGGCAAGTTTCTCAAGATCTTTTGAGTTGATATATTCCAGTACGCGGTCGTCGTCCGTGAAATGCCCTATCATGCGATTTTGGCTTGAGCAGAAACCACGCAGAACGGGAGCCAGGGCAGCAGCCTGTTGCAACCTCTCCTGTTTTTCAAGGCTTTTTATTTTTGCGCCTCCGAAAACAGGTCTTCGTTTTCCGTAATTCTCTTCCAGATAGGCCGCGCATTTCTCAACGACTTCCAGGGTATTGACATAACTTTCATAGGCGGTTTCACCCCAGGTGAAAAGGCCGTGGGAACCGAGCATAATACCGCGAATCCCGGGGTTCTCTTCAATGCATGCCCGAAGTTTCAACCCAAGATCAAAACCCGGCCGCTGCCAGTCGACCCATCCAATAGTTCCATTAAATAACTCCTGGGTTATACGCTGGCCGTCCCCGGCTGCCGCAATGGCGATAGCTGCATCGGGGTGCAGGTGATCGATATGTTTGTAAGGCAAGAACCCGTGAAGCGGAGTGTCGATTGAAGGGGCTTTTGAATTCAGGTCATAAATACAATGGTTAAAAAGTTCAACCATTTCATCTTCATATTCAAGACCCCTGTATACGCGTTCGAGGCTGTTCAGGCGGTCGACGTAAAGTGCTGCCAGCCCGCTCTTCTTCAGGGTTCCAATATCGCCCCCTGAACCCTTTATCCACATCACTTCCGTTTCTTTCCCTGTAAGTGGATCTTTCGACATCACCTTGCAGGAAGTATTTCCCCCTCCGTAGTTTGTGAGCCGCAGGTCCGCTCCTAAAAGATTTGACCGGTAGATTAATAGTCCGACTTCGTCGCCCTTTAATTCGGCAGCTTTCTTTTCATCCCACAGGTAGCTGACGTGTTTGAATTTTGTTACAGAAATAGCAGACATAATGCAAAATTTATTATAAAATTATACGAATACTTTACTAATAATGGGTTACGACACTTTGTAAAAAGTCCATAGTCGATGGTCAAAATCACTATGTACTATCGACTGTGGACCATGGACTAAGTTGTAAGAGAGTTTCCATATCCGACCAGGATCACCGAAGCCAGGATGGTTAATATTCCTATTGTTATTGTTGCCCGTGTCTGAGCCCGCACGCCCTTCCATTCCTTCAGGAATATTCCCCACATATTGGATACCAGTATAATAAATGCCATATGAAGGATCCATGAGCTGGCTCCATTGCCCAATTTACTTTCACCCATTCCATAAAAAAAGAACTGCAGGAACCAGGTCGTGCCGGCCAGTGCCGAAAAAATATAATTTCTTGCCAGTGGAGCTCTGCGGTCTGTGTAATCCGAAAAGGTTTTATTTGTCGCATTCAGGATTATACACCAGATAAAGTTGGTTGTTAAACCGCCCCAGAGCAGCACCACATAGGTAACATTGTTCTGGAAAAGTGGATTATAACCATGAGCAACCGCCGCTTCAGCCATGGGTTTACCCGCCTCAATTCCAAAATTAAAACACGCACTTAATATACCAGATATAGTGGCGACGATCAAGCCTTTTACCAGGCTGAATTCTGCAATACTTTTTCTCTTTTCATCTTCCGGGAGATCCTTTTCCTTCATCACACCGGCGCGTCCGCAAATAACAATTCCGGCAAGGCATACCAATACTCCCAACAGAACCATTCTTCCACCTTCGGTTGACATCATATAAGAGAACGATATCTTACCGGCCTGAGGAAAATAATTGTAATAAATAGGAGGGATCAAAGACCCAAAAGCTGCGCAGTAACCTAAAATCACAGAGTTTCCAAGTGACATTCCCAGAAAACGAATGCCCAGCCCGTAGGTCAGGCCCCCGATACCCCACAACAAGCCCATGACATAAGTCCAGGTAAAAACATTAAATTCGGCCTGCTTAATAAGGTCAATAAATCCCGGTATCGTTAATGCCGCTGCCAGCGGGGGAACGATAAGCCAGGAAAACAAACCTCCAATAAGCCAGTAACTTTCCCATGCCCATTTTTTCACCTTCTTAAAAGCCATGTAAAAACTGCCGGAAGCAAACCCGCCGAGAAAATGAAAGATTACACCAAGAAATACCATGAACCTGTTTTTAGAACTGGATTAGTGGAACAATTTTATCAATTTTTTTCCCTTGCCCGTCATGTACTGTCATGTTCCCGGGCATCATTCGATTTTTTAATTGAATCTTAGGAAATACTTCCGGGTAGCCCACTGTTCGATTACCTCCAACTTTAAGGTTGATAAGTTGAATCCGTTGAAAAAGATTAAAATCGGAGATTGTGATTTGATCCAATTGGCCTACCGGCAAGACTACCCAATGAGCCGGGATTTAAATTGAATTGCGGTTTATAAATCTAAAAACGTTTTTTACTACCTCTTTTTTCTTCTTCAATATCATATAAGCCGCCGTTTCACCCATTAATTTAAAATCGGTCGAGATTACTGTGATTCCGAGCAGGTCTTTCAAAGGAGTGTCATTGTAGGAGATGATGCCAATATCTTTTCCAGCTTTAAAACCCTTGTCGCGGGTTTGTTTCACAAGATTAACAAGATCAGATTCTTCTATTATGATGTATGCATCTCCGGCCCGCAGCTCCATGTCATTATAGATCTCTTCAAGTACTTCGAAACTAAAGCCGGAATCAGTGCAGAATTCCTGAAAACCCTGGAGGATTTCGAGCGGATAGGGATAAACGGTTTTCTGGGGATAGACCAATATAAGTTTCTCATAACGCCGCAGAAAATCCTGAGCTTCAGTCAGCGCATCGTAGACATCCATTCTAAAGTCCTGGTATATAGAAGCCACGTCTTTTTTTAATTCGGGTATGTAATTGTCAACGAGGATTAACTTCTCCTCGGGGATTTTTCGCAGCGCTTCGAGAATTTCGCTATTGCTGCTTTGATGGCTCAACTCCTTACCCTTGAAATGCGGCATGACCACATAATAATCATAGCGACCGGCATTTTCATTCAGGGTATTTAAAAAAATCCTGGGATCACAATAGTAAATATTCAGGTCCACCTGCGCATTGCTGCCCATGCTGTTTACGAATGAATTATAGATCTGAAGTTTATAGGAACTTAGTTTATTTATAAGGAAAAGGACGTTGATTTTGGATGATAAAATTGTTCTGGCAACATAATAGCCCTTACCTTTTGCGGAAACAATGATCTGCTTTTCTTTTAAATAGTTATAGGCTTTTTCTACAGTATCGCGTGAGAGATAGAATTCCTCGCTGATTTCATTAATAGAGGGAACCCTTTGTCCAACCGTGAGGATCCCTTTTCCAATATCCTCGATGATGTTATTCACGATCTGACGATACTTTGGTATCCGCGATTCGCTATCTATTCGAAGCCCTCTCGAAATTTCCATCTTACTTATTCCTTTGTCCAAATTTACTGTTTTTTCTTCCCCCGTCACCGCAAACGGTATAGTACAGGATACTTATTATTTGAAGGGGCAGCATATTTGGATTCGACCAGGTTTTCCAAGACTTAAATTTAAGGCAAACTCTACCACCTAAACCCAATCAATTTATGAAACACCTTTACGCAATTTTGAAGCGGTTACTGCTTTTAATTATTACACTTTCCAGTATTAACTATGCGTCTGCTCAAACAAAAACCGTAACCGGAAAAATTACCTCTTCTGAAGACAACACGCCCATACCGGGAGTAAACATTTTAATTAAAAACACCACATCGGGGGCGGTTACCGATGTTAACGGCGACTATAGGATTTCAGTAGAGGAACAAGATATTTTGATTTTCTCCTCTATAGGATATGCCTCCCAGGAAGTGGCCATCCAGGGAAGATCGGTGATTGATCTGGCTTTAGTCGTTGATGTGCAGAGTTTGCAGGAGATTGTCGTAGTTGGATACGGCAGCCAGTTGAAAAAGGAAGTAACAGGGGCTGTCCAGACAGTGACAAGTAAAGAGCTGAAGGATCTGCCTGTTTCGCAGATAGGTCAGAAATTACAGGGGCGTCTGGCAGGTGTTCAAATAAATCAAACAACCGGAAAGCCGGGCCAGGGGATGTCAGTCAGGATCCGGGGACAATTGTCTGTTTCGGGAGGCAGCGATCCATTATATGTAGTTGACGGTTTTCCTATTACGGGAAATATTGGCGCCATTAACCCTGATGAAATAGAAGATATTACTATTCTCAAGGATGCCGCATCCACATCTTTGTATGGATCCAGGGCGGCCAATGGAGTAGTGCTGATCACGACTAAAAAAGGAAAGACCGGTCAAACAAACGTGAGTTTCAACACCTTTGCTGGTATACAGGAAGTGCCCATGAGAGGCAGGATAGAAATGATGGATGCTGTTGAGTTTGTTCAATTCAAAAAAGATTACTATGAAGATGCCGGCCAGCCTGTTCCCGATATCTTTCTGGACCCGTCCCAATATGAAGGCAAAAACAACGATTGGTATGATGCTTTGCTGAGAAAAGCACCTGTGCAGAGTTATAATTTGACAATAACCTCCAACCGGGACAAGGTAAACACGGCGATAGTAGCCGGGGTATTCAATCAGCAGGGAGTGGTATTGAATAACGAATATAAGCGATACTCTCTTCGTATGAATACGGATTATGCATTATCCGATAAAGTCAAGCTCGGATTCAATATCGCGCCATCTTATGTTTTCGATAACACGCCGAGAACGGATGGTGACAGGGGCACCGGAATTCTTTTCAATGCCCTGCACACCTGGCCCATCATGCCCATTTACGATGAAAATGGTGACCTTACGTTATTTAACAGATTCCCCGGCAACACCGGAAACATCTTTGCGTATGCGAACTGGGTAAGGTCTGCTGAAGAACTGATCAACGAGACCAAATCGGTAAATCTCCTGTCAAATGCTTTTATTGAGTTCAGACCTGTTAAAGGACTCGTATTGAAATCTACTTTTAATGCGGAATTGTTAAACTCCAAATTCTTCTTTTTCAACCCCTCAACAGCAACCAGTAGCATCAATGTTCCGCTTCCTACAACAGCGGTTTCGATTAGAGAAAACATAGAAGATTTTAGCTGGTTAAATGAAAACCTGGCGACTTATACCAGGAGTTTCGATGATCACAATTTTGAGCTTTTAGGCGGATTTACCAGTCAAAAGTTTCGCAGAGAGCGCACCAGGGTCCAGGCAGATACGTATGCGGATGACAGACTTCCCACTATTCAGGGGGCGATCAACATAAACAGGGGAGGCACGAACAGTGGTGTGGATGAATGGAGCCTGACTTCGTTCTTGTCAAGACTCACTTACAACTATAAGGGTAAATACCTGTTAACCGCTGCTGTTCGCAGTGATGGCTCTTCGCGCTTCGGTTCTCAAAATCGCTGGGGAACATTTCCCTCAGCGTCTGTAGGATGGGTAATTTCAGACGAAAGCTTTCTTAACGGGATCCAACGTATGTCTTTTGCCAAGATCAGGGCCAGCTATGGAGTGACGGGGAACAACAACATCGGTAACTATACCCAGTATGCGCTTATTAATAATACTGTTAACGCGGTTTTTGGGAATAATGTGGCTGCTGGCGCAGTGGTTACTTCTTTAGCGAACCCGAACCTTGGATGGGAAACTACGAAACAGTTTGATATAGGTCTCGATCTGGGTCTATTCAATGATAGAATCCAATTCGTTTACGATTATTATGTTAAAAACACCACGAATTTACTTTACAGTGTACAGGTCGCGCAAGAATCAGGATTCGGCAACTTCAATGACAACATTGGTGAAATTAAGTTCTGGGGACATGAAGTTGCACTCACAACATTGAATACCACCGGAAAACTCAGGTGGACTACGAATGCCAACATTTCCTTTAACCGCAATGAGGTTGTCGCACTGGCGGATGGCATCGATCGTGTATATGGCACCTTTCACATCACGCAGGTAGGAAAGCCATTCGGCCAGTTCTACGGCCACAAGGCTCAAGGGGTTTATATGAATGCTGAAGATCTTGCCAATTCTCCCCAGGTTCCCGGTCGTTCGACCGTCGGAAGTATTAAACTGACGGATCAAAATGGCGATGGTATCATCACGCATGGTGGCGATATGGATGACCGTGTTATCATCGGGAACCCTTTTCCCAAATACACCTACGGAATCACTAACACTCTGAATTATGGCAACTTTGATTTTACGGTAGTAGGATCAGGTTCCCATGGCAATCAACTTCTGGTTCGCCACCTATACAGTACCGCGAATCTGGATGGTGTTTTTAATTTAGTGAAAGAGGTGACGTATCGATTCCGTTCGGAAGAGAATCCCGGAAAAGGATTTTACGGCACAACGGTAGGCGGCGGAAATGTTACCGGTATTGAGAGAGACTGGATGAACAGTCGTTTCATAGCGGATGCTTCATTTTTTAGTATTAAAAATATTACACTGGGATACAGTATCAATGCTGCCAACAGGGTGTTCAGATCGGCCCGCCTCTATGCTTCCGTGCAACAGGCCTTCGTATTCACAAAATACTGGGGTGGGCCTAATCCGGAAACAAGTGCACAAGGAAATGGACAAGGCGATGGCGGTAATCTGAGTCAGGGAATTGACTTGTCAAATTATCCTGTCCCCCGCACGTACTCACTGGGAGTAAACCTTAATTTTTAAGCATTGATATCCTCTGGATATATTTTAAATTTCTAAATACTTATACAAGATGAAAAAGAAAATCACATATATATGCCTGTTGATCTTTGCGTTCACAAGTTGCAAGGATGAATTCTTGACAATCGTTCCGGAAACAGCGCTGAGTTCGGTTACCTTTTTTACAAAAGAAGCGGATTTTCAACAGGCTGTCAATGCAGCATATGTTCCCCTGAGAAGTATTGTTAACGACAGAGCTTATCTTTTGGGCGAAATGCATTCGGACAATACATATTACGCCCGTAATATTCTTTTTGGCGCTACGGAACAGCAGGAAGACATTGCTGATTTTGCAATTCCGACTGCCAATGGGGTTACCTCGAATGTGCATATTCTGAATCAGTACCGGCTGGATTATCAGATTATCGCCCGCACCAATCAGGTTTTATCAACGATTGATAAGGTTGAATTTAATGAAGGCTCAAAGAATAACTTAAAAGGACAAGCTCATTTTTTAAGAGCCTATGCCTATTTTGAGTTGGTCCGTTATTTTGGAAAGGTTCCCTTACACCTAACACCGGTACCAGATCGCCAGTCGGCCGCATTGCCTTTGTCATCGGAAGAAGAGATATTTACTCAAATAATAAAAGATGCAACCGAAGCAGTTGCTTTGTTACCACTCAAGTCTGCCCAAGAAGCGGGAAGAGCCACCTCAGGGGCAGCAAGGACCTTATTGGCCAATGCCTATATTGTGCAAGAAAAATGGTCCGATGCCGAAAAACTCTTGCTTGAAGTTGTTAACAGTAATGAGTATCAGTTAATTCCTGAGTATGAGAATGCCTTTTCCACCTCTACAGGAAACAAGAACAATATTGAGTCGGTTTTTGAGGTCCAGTTTCTCGAGGGATCGGCTGGGCTGAATGGAAGTTTTATTTATAATTTTTTACCCCGGCCGATGACTCCCGAAGAATTAAAGACAATTACCGGAACTTCAAATCCCCAGCCGCTTACTGCGGAAGGAAATAATATTCCCACCCCTGATATTATTGCAGCGTATGAGCCCGGTGATGAAAGAAAAGATGCTTCTATCGCCTACGTTACTTTAAGCGGAAGTTTAAGGGATAATAAGGTATACCCTTATATTAACAAATTCGCAAAACCCCATGCTTTACATGGTAATCATGGTACCAACTGGCCTATCTACCGCTATTCTGAAGTGCTCCTGTTTTTGGCCGAGGCTTTGAACGAACAAGGGAAAGATGGCTCTTTGTATCTTAACATGGTACGCAATCGCGCAGGTTTGGGGGACGCAGTGGGTGACATGCGTGCTGCTATATATCAGGAAAGAAGGGTTGAACTCGCATTTGAAAACAAACGCTGGTTTGACCTTGTCAGAACAGGCAGGGCTGTATCGGTGATCACCGCCTATGGAAACCGGATCAAAGCAAATCCCCAGGATTATTATTACCCCGCGGGAGCGGCGCCCCGCAGCCATGCTTTTTCAAATCTGGATTTGTTTTATGCTCTTCCGGCAGATGAAGCGGCTTTGAGTCCTCATTTTTAATTTTTGAAAAACCGGCTTTAGTTTGCCGTCCTTAAATTTTCAAACACACCAGCGAAAAAGAGAAGTCCTTTCAGCTGGTGTGTTGTTGGTAAATATTGTGATTGCCGGAGGAAATGTTCGCGTTCAGGAGTAGATAACTTTAAAAACTGGGCTGCCAAACACACTTAGGATATTTCTGTTTGATTACCAGGCTATTCCCGGGTCATGCGAGTTCAAATATCTCTCTTAATTCAGACAAGCTTCCTCCCCTGTATAGCACTCCGATCTTTTTCATTTTAAAACCTTTTCTCGTTCTCGCAAACGGTATAGTACAGGATACTTCCTTTTTTTTCCGCATATACCTTCACGTTTTAATCAAGATTTAATGAACTTCATCTTCTGTTTTGAGTCATAACATTGAATCAGCCACAAGTATCCATTTTAACTTTATTCTTTATGAAGCACTATTACCACATTTTAAAGCGACTGTTGCTTTTCCTTACAATTTTGGCCAGTGCCAATTTTGCTTATGCGCAAAGTCAAACCGTTTCCGGAACAATAAGATCTCAGGACGACAATTCGCCAATTCCCGGCGTAAATGTTCTGATCAAGGGTACGACCACTGGCACAGTAACCGACGCTAGCGGTTTCTATACTATTTCCTCCGAGGAAGGAGCCACATTGGTATTCTCTTCTATCGGATATGCTTCACAGGAGGTGCCAGTTGCGGGGCGGACAATAATCGACCTTGCTTTGGCTTCCGATATTCAATCACTTTCGGAAGTAATCATTGTCGGTTATGGTTCACAGCGGAGAGCAGATATCACCTCGGCTGTGTCTGTAGTTAATATGGAGAACATTGGTGATGTGCCAGCCTCAAATGTAACCCGTTTATTGCAAGGGCAGGCGCCCGGCGTGCAGGTAAGGCAAACGGCAGGAACGCCAGGAAAGGAAATGGAAGTAACGATTCGTGGAATCGGATCCTTAGGGGCAGGTAGCGCGCCGCTTTATGTGGTTGACGGATTTCCCGTGGGCACATCTATTGGTCAAAGCCTAAACCCAAGTGATATTGCAAGTATTTCTGTTTTAAAAGATGCTGCTTCCACCGCTATCTATGGGGCACGCGGTTCGAATGGGGTTATCCTTATTACCACTAAAACAGCAAAGGAAGGTGAGTTGAATTTGACCTTTGACGCCACTTATGGTGTCCAGAATGTACCTGATTCCCGCAGGACAAAAATGATGAACGGGGTGGAGTTCGCGCAGTTTAAACACGACAGCTTTGTGGATAAGATCCGGTATTTTGAAAAAAGGGAGCCGTCTATCGATGAGGTTCCTTTGGAATTCCGGTATCCGGAACAAACGCAGTACTCCACTGACTGGTTTGAAGAGATTACTAATCAGAACGCAAGTTTTCAGAATTATAATGTAACACTATCCGCAGGTAAAGGCGATATCAGATCGCTGGTTTCAATCGGATATTTAGATCAACAGGGTGCTATTATAGAAACAGGCTTTAAACGTTTTAACGTAAGGGCTAATGTGGATGGAAAAATTAATAATTTCATTTCCATGGGTTGGAATATCGCAGGATCAAATTCCCATGAAAAATATGGTGATACGGATGGCCGGGATGCTCTTATCGGCCGGGCATTATGGACCGATCCCCGGTATCCAGTCTACAATCCGGATGGAACTTTCCTCAATTATATCGGCGGCACGAATGGGGTGTTCGGAGCAGTAAATCCCGTTCAGGAAATGCATGAAATGGACAGGAATATTAACCAAACAAACATACTAACCAATGGTTATCTGCAGTTTACTTTTTTAAAGGACTTTAAATTTAAATCCTCAATCAATGCTACACTTGTTAATGCCCATTTAAAACAATTCAGACCTTCAATTTTGGCAGGAACGGGTTTTAATCAACCGCCTCCAAGGGAAGCCAGTTTATACGAAAGAGATCATGAGTCGATTAATATTGCCGCTGACCAGATCCTTACCTACACAAAAAGATTAACTGATCATTCTTTCGAAGTCATGCTGGGTTATTCCGCCCAGGAAGCAACTGAGAAAAATCTTATCGTTACCGGGAATCAATTTCCAGACGATATTGTGAGATATGCACAAGCAGCGGTAAAAAGGAACATAGGTTCTGATTCAAATTTCCCGGCAGAAACAAGTTGGAGTTTGCTCGCTTACTTTGGCAGGGTGAACTATTCATTTAAGGATAAATACTTATTATCCGCTTCTTACCGCCGTGAAGGAAGTTCAAGATTTGGCGCAAATAATAAATGGGGGAATTTCCCTGCAGCATCTGTTGGATGGAGGGTTTCTGAGGAATCATTTATCCCTGATTATACCTGGTTAACCGATCTAAAAATCAGAGCGAGCTATGGAGTGACTGGTAATAATAACATTGGTAACTATACCAGCCTGGCTAATATGCTTCCTTCAAACTACATCATCGGCAATAACATCGCCAACGGGCAGAGGTTGGGCAGGTTTGGAAACGCTTTACTCGGTTGGGAGCAATCCAAACAGACAGACGTCGGGTTAGACCTGGGATTGTTTGATAACAGATTGATCTTTACTGCAGAATATTACAATCGTGTCACTGACGACATGCTGTTGTCGATCGACATACCGGTTATTTCCGGGTTTACCCAGACCATTTCAAACATCGGAAAAGTTGAAAATAAGGGAATAGAATTGGCCCTTGATTATAGAACCACTGTCAACGAGTTTAATCTCCGCAGTAATTTCAATATTTCATTTAACCACAACAAAGTACTTGAAATCCGAGGAGAAAACGACGAAATATGGAATGGAGGTTTTTACAGTGTCTATAATGTTTCAAAAGTGGGAAGACCCATCGGTATGCTGTATGGCTTCAGAATGATAGGCATATTTAATACCGACCAGGAAATCGCCGAATCACCTACACAGGACGGAGCAATTCCAGGTACCTATAAATATTTTGATGCTAATGGTGATGGAGTAATTTCATATGATCAGGAAGACATGATTGAAATAGGGAATCCACATCCTGCTTTTAACTGGGCTTTAACACTGGGCGCAGATTATAAATTATTTGACCTTAACGTTTTGTTTACGGGCGCCCAGAATTACGACATTATGAGAAACATCGAGGCAACCACCATGAATATGGATGGCGTTTTTAACATTTTACAGTCCGGTGTAAATCGTTGGCGATCAGCCGAAAACCCCGGTGATGGAAGGGGCGCTACATCCAGCACCTGGAAGTGGCAACGTGAATCGAATTCGCGCTATATATATGATGCGAGTCATATTTGGGTAAAAAATATAAGCCTCGGTTTCCGGTTCCCCGAAACAACGGCATTGAAAAACGCCAGGTTATTCTTGAGTGCCGAAAATTTATTTTTATTAACTGATTTTCCTGGAAGTAACCCGGAAATCAACCGCAGAGGGGGAGTAAACCTTGGTGTCGATGATGAAGCGTACCCAGTTCCAAGAACCTTCAGTGTTGGCGCTAATATCACTTTTTAAAAAATTAAAGTTAATTGACATGAATAAGAAATATATAACTCTATCATCGATCATTTTGTTTTTTGCATTTTCATGCAGTGAAGACTTTTTGAACAAAACAGATCCAACAGTTCTTGTTGCCTCAACCTACTACCAAACTGAAAAACAGGTTGAGCAGGCCGTTAATGGTGTGTATGGACAACTCCAGGGACAAATTCTTAACCAGTGGCAGTATAATGAGTTCATTACGGATAATACTACCCTCGATTTCAACGTCGGAAACCGCGGGCAGGGTCCTGCGCTGGAAGCAATTGAATTCTGGCAAATTAATGCCTCAACTCCTAACATTACGGGATTGTATAACAGTAGTTACCAGGCGCTGGCGAATATAAATACAACACTCTCGAAATTACCGGGGGCGAAATTCTCAGATGAGAAGAAACAACAATATGAAGGTGAGCTTAAATTCGTAAGAGCTTATTACTATTTTCACCTGGTGCAGTATTTCGGCGAAGTGATAATTATCACAGAACCTTTAGCGGTCCCCGCTGAAGCGTTTGCTTTCGAAAGAGAACCGGTCGATGAAGTATATGCGTTAGTTAAGAGTGATCTTAATACAGCGATCTCGTTTCTTCCGGTCACGCATACTTCGGCAAATTTAGGAAGGGCAACCAAAGGTGCAGCGTTGGCGTTGTTAGGAAAGGTGCATTTGACGAGAAAGGAATACGCTGAAGCAATCGGTGCACTGAACCAGGTTTTACCTTTAGGTTATTCCTTATTACCTGATTATGCCGATGTCTTCGATCCGCAAAATAAGAATCACGCCGAATCCATTTTTGATGTTCAGTTCCAGGGTGATAACCTCCTCGGCGAACACAGCAACTTCATTTATACTTTTGCGCCGCGGGGGGCAGGAGCTATAATTAATTTCCCAAGCCAGAACGGAGGCGGCTGGAATACACCTTCAAAGGATATAATAGCTGCGTATGAAGCCGGTGACTTGCGAAAGGATGTTTCTTTACAAGAAGGATATACAAATAAAGACGGCGTGTGGGTTGCCGTTCCCTTTATCAATAAATATAATCACCCTCATACCGTTCTCGGAGCTACTAATGATAATTGGCCTGTAATCCGGTATGCCGATGTTATGTTAATGCTTGCGGAAGCGATTAATGAACAATCAGGGCCCACAACCGAAGCCTACGGATACCTGAATGCCGTACGGATGCGGGCGAATCTTCCGCCATTAAGCGGATTGAATAAAGACACTTTCCGTGATGCTGTACTTACAGAAAGAAGGATAGAGTTGGCTTTTGAAAACCACCGGTGGTTTGATCTGAAAAGGACCAAAAACCCCGACGAGCTGGCAGCGTTCCTAAACGCTTATGGAGTAAAGGAAAAGAGTGATCCAACGACCAGCAGGGGAGGCATTCCATTTTCTTCCGCTGACTTTCAATTTGCACCTTATGAAGCTCTGTTTCCGATCCCTGCGGACCAACGCAGGATCAATTCGAATTTAACTCAGAACGAGGGATATTAAGGTATCAGCACCTGCCAGTGCGCTGGTGGGTGCTTTTCCAAGACAGTATTACGACTTTTACAATTTAAACGAACGCAACGCGTTTGTACAACGCCTGATTATTACGCCGGTTGAATAACAAATTGCTTTCATGATGGTCAATTTCGATCCGGACTTTTTAACTTAGTTTCAATCTTTATATACAGGGATAAAGAAAATTGCCAGGACGAAGCATAAAATCGACGAGTGCGTACTGCGCCTTTTTCCATGAAGGGCAGACCAATATATAAATATATACGTAAATTTATTGGCCGATAAAGATGTCTCGGTGTCATGCAGCCCTATACGATAATGGTTACAATAAAGTCCACTATTAAGCAGCTGTTTAGGCGATTGTTAGAAAAGATACTCACATAAGAGTGAAATATAATTGAATAATTTATAGACATGTTATGCGTACATGGTTTTTTTTCCTTGTTACCGTCGGAATTTTGCCGTCATGTAATAACGGTTCAAACAACATTTCATATGAGGGGACTGTTCCTGACACCATAAGCTATAATTTCGACATCAGGCCAATCCTTTCTGACAAGTGTTTTAAGTGCCACGGTCCGGATGCAAATAAAAGACAGGTGGGGTTGCGATTGGATATTGCGGAAAACGCCTATAAAGCATTGGATGAAAATCCTGGTGCCCACGCCCTGGTACCGGGCGATCCCTTGAAATCACAAGTGTTCATTCGGATTTCTTCCGAAGATTCGACGATGAGAATGCCGCCGATTGAATCTAATTTACCATCATTAACGAACCGACAAATCAGGCTGATCGAAAAATGGATCGAGCAGGGAGCGAAATATGAGCCACATTGGGCGTTTGTAGCGCCGGAAAAACCGGCCCTGCCCGCAGTAAAGAATAATGAGTGGCCGGCAAATGAGATCGACTTTTTCATTCTGCAGAAGCAAGAGCAGAACGACCTGACCCCCAACGCAGAAGCCGACCGTGAACGCTTGCTTAAAAGAGTTTGTCTGGATCTCATTGGTTTACCGCCGTCATTGAAAATGATGGATGATTTTCTGGCGGATACCAGCGCGGAAGCTTACGAAAAAATTGTAGATCAGTTGCTGCAGGAGCCCGCATACGGAGAAAAAATGGCCGTTTATTGGCTGGATCTTGCAAGATTCGCGGATTCACATGGCTTTCAGGATGATAGTTACCGCAGTCAATGGCCCTGGCGCGATTGGGTAATACACGCTTTTAATGAAAATATTTCGTACAAAGACTTCATCACCTGGCAACTGGCCGGAGATCTCCTTCCGAATGCGACAAAAGAGCAAATATTGGCCACTGGGTTCAACCGCAATCATAAAATTACAGAAGAAGGTGGCATCATTCCAGAAGAGTACCGCGTGATGTATGTTACAGACCGGACGGACATGTTCGGCAAAGGTTTGCTCGGCGTAACGATTGAATGCGCCCATTGTCATGACCACAAGTTTGACCCTTTCTCCCAAACAGAATATTATAAGCTCTACGCTTTCTTTAATAATGTAAAAGAATTTGGCATCGAATCGGTGGTAGGTGGTCCTGAAACATATGCAAAAAAGCCGTTGATTGAAATTACGGAAGAGGATGTGAACGGGATCCTGGATTTTGTCAACAAACCAGATACAAACCAGCTTATCGTTTCTGTGATGGGTGACCTTGATAGTTTGCGCAAGACTCATGTTCTTAAACGCGGGGTCTACGATGCGCCTGGCGATGAAGTGGAGCCGGGAACCCCTGAATCTATTTTGCCTTTTAATAGTCAATATTCCAGGAACAGATTAGGATTA
>JBBDXJ010000085.1:0-1075 GCA_040902445.1 Cyclobacteriaceae bacterium
AGGGTGGCGGTGGCGGTGGAAGGCCTGAGAAGTGAGCGGTTAAAATATGCAATGCACGAAGAGGATCTTCCGTACCAATTCCAACCATTGCTTCAGGAATTCCTCCAGGAGGAGTGGTATTATCAATTTCTGTTTTCAATACAATGCCATTCCCATTTCCAGCGGTGCCTCCTGTTAACACGCGGAAATCACCATTAATATCTACTTTATAGTTTTTTTGAGTGCTTCCTAAAGTGTTTGGAATTGTTCCTATTCCAATATTGCCCGTTGAGGTTATACGCATTCTTTCCCCGCCTAAACCTTGAGCATCGGTTTTAATAACGAAATCCTCTGCGTTATTTGTACCTATATAATCTGATGAAACAATCGTATTCCCTTGTACTTCCCAAGGCGCTGCTAATAAGGAAATATTTGATGTTTTTAAATTTCCGACTGAATCTGCGAAAAGAAGTTTATTTCCTGAACCAGATAAACTTGATATTTTCAAACTTCCGTTTGTTATTCCCACGTTTCCGCTCACCGAAAGTTTTTCTCCTATGGATGGCGTGATTCCGATTCCAACTCCTCTTCCTGCCTGGCTTTTTTGCAATACCAATGAAACCGAGGTGTCAATAGTAGAAACTTCTGCAAAATCATTTGTGGATTCGCGTGAAAGCAGGAGAGAATTATTTACCGCCAATCTATTTCTTGCGTGCATGGTATCGGCTTCCAGCAAGCCGCCATTAATGGTGAGTTGCGAAGTGGTAATGCTGTTGGAGGTGAGCGTTCCGGAAGAAATATTTCCGCTTGCGGAAATATTCCCTGTTACATTCAGTTGGGCATTTTGCCTGTCAACAACGGCAATGTTTCCCAAGGTTACATTATCAGCATCCAAACTTATGTTTTGAGCAGAGGATAATGCCATTGAAAAAGGAGTGCGTATGCTGTCGGTAATATAAGGAAGGGCTTGCTTGCTGCCATTGCTGAAACGAAAACTTCCTATGGAAACCGCATCGCTCACGTTCAGGTTTTTTACAAACACATTTCCGTTAAATGAGATGCTGCTGTCGGGATTGGTTGTCCACTGCGAAGAAAC
>JBBDXJ010000086.1:0-40959 GCA_040902445.1 Cyclobacteriaceae bacterium
AATGGTACCGATTGGAAACAGATAAATCAAGGCTAGAGAACAAAGGGGTGAGAAGTCAGCAAGGTGATCTGGCCGGCAGTTCGGCTGATGCACAAAATGAGGATTTCAGTCAGGGGCCGCAACCCTTGCGCCTTCTTAAAACAGATCCTCGCTTTTACGGAGAATTTTTAAGTCGTGTTGAGGATCAGGAAATTATGGCGAGGCTTCAGAACAAAAACATTTATGAGGTCACTATTTCCAACAAGGGTGGACTTGTGATGCCCGTGGTTATCGAATGGACTTATAAAGACGGAACCATAGAACTGGAAAAAATTCCCGCCGAGATCTGGCGGCTTAATGAAAGCAGGGTGACTAAGGTTTTTGTCAAAGAGAAAGAAGTGATCAACATCATGATCGACCCTGGCATGGAAACGGCAGATATCAATATAGAAGACAATTTCTTTCCCAAGATTCAGCAGCCATCCAGGTTTGATGAGTTCAGGAATAAATCCAGGTAGATCGGCAACAATCCCAGGTAAATTAAAACGAGTCCGGGATATGTCATTCAATGGCCGGATCTAAATGACTTAAAGCAAATATGCGCATTCTCACAAAATTTATGGCGTTGGTCCTGATGGTTATGCTGACATTGAGTGCTTTTGCACAGAACCGCTCAACATGGGAAGGAAAGTTTGAGCAACTCGATGCGCTATTGCCGACTCCAAATTCATATCGCTCCGGTTCTGGTGCTCCAGGCCCTGCATACTGGCAACAAAGGGCGGATTACGAGATCAATGTGGAGGTCAACGACAAGACGCAGGAGCTAACGGGGCATGAAAAGATAACCTATCACAACAATTCTCCAGAAAATCTGCGGTATTTATGGATGCAGCTCGACCAGAATATTTTTGCGCCGGAAAATTTAACATCCCAAACCCAGACAGGAGTTATTGTCGACTCGCTGCCAGCGGGGATGCTGAATGATATTTCCGGAATCAATCCCTCTGATTACAAGGGTGGATATCAGATCAGGTCTATTAAGGAGGCTTCCGGTAAGAATATCAAATACACCATCAACAACACCATGATGCGGATCGACCTTCCCGTTCCTTTGAAGCCACGTGAGAAATTTATTTTTTCTGTTGACTGGAGTTACACCGAATACAACAGACAATTTTTTGATGGGCGAGGTGGATTTGAATACTTTCCTGAAGACGGCAACTATGTTTACACCTTTGCTCAGTGGTTTCCGCGGATGTGTGTGTTCGATGATTATGAAGGTTGGCAGAACAAGCAATTTTTGGGGCGCGGGGAGTTTGCTCTGACCTTCGGCGATTACAAAGTGCGGATCACTGTACCTTCCGATCATATCGTAGGGGCTACGGGCTGGCTTCAAAATCCGAAAGCGGTCTTAACCACAGATCAGATCGAGCGGTTTCAGCGCGCACAAAAGACTTCTGACAAGCCCGTGCTGATTGTCACGGAGAAGGAAGCCAGGGAAAAGGAAAAAACAAGGTCAAACACAAAATCAACCTGGGAATTTCATGCTGAAAACGTGCGGGATTTTGCGTTTGCCAGCTCCCGGAAATTTATCTGGGATGCCATGGCCGTAAAACTTGGCGATAAGACTCCCTTAGCCCAATCATTGTATCCGAAAGAAGGCAATCCGCTCTGGGAGAAAGAATCGACAAAGGCTATTAAAAACACACTTGAAATTTACTCCGAGCGCACCTTTGACTATCCATATCCGACAGCTTATTCAGTGCATTCCGCCAACCAGGGAATGGAATACCCGATGATTTGTTTTAACCATGGCCGTCCCAACAAGGACGGGCGATATTCCCAGCAGACCCTGGCGGGAATGATCGGTGTTATTATTCATGAGATCGGCCACAATTTCTTCCCGATGATTGTTAATTCAGATGAACGTCAATGGTCGTGGATGGATGAAGGACTAAATACGTTTCTCGACAAAGAGACATTGCGGGTCCGGTATCCGATGCTATCGGGCACGCGCGGGACACCGCTAGGTATTGCTCCTTTCATGAAAGGAGATAAAAGACAGATGCGACCAATTATGTCAATGTCTGATAATATTCGTCAGGACGAATTTGGACCCAATGCTTATTACAAACCTGCGGCGGCCCTAACGTTGTTGCGGGAGACGATTATGGGTCCTGAATTATTTGATGCGGCATTTAAAGAATACGCCCTGCGTTGGGCGTTCAAACATCCCAGACCAGCCGATTTTTTCCGGACCCTGGAAGATGCTTCCGCAGTTGACCTTGATTGGTTCTGGCGCGGATGGTTTTTCACGAATGATCATGTTGATGTTGAGATGAGTGAGGTGAAATGGTTCCGATTAAAAAACGAAATCTCGGAACCTGAAAACAAGAATGTCAGAGTACAGGGCGGTGACCTGGCTGCCAGCGCTACAGGCAAGGGGGGTGACGGTAATGATTTCAGCAACGGGCCACAGGAGTTCACGCTGATGAATACACCGCAACAACTTTATGGGGAATTCCGCAGTCAGGTGAATGACAATGTCATCCGACAGAAACTGGCGGGAAAAAATATTTATGAAATCACCTTTAAAAACAAGGGCGGATTAGTCACCCCGCTTATAATCCAGTGGATATACAAAGACGGAACCAAAGAGATCGAAAAAATTCCAGCCGAAGTTTGGAGGCTCAATGAAACCCAGGTCACCAAAGTGTTTATAAAGGAGAAAGAAGTTACGAATATAGTACTCGACCCGAATTTAGAGTTGGCGGATTCAGATGTTACTAACAATACGTTCCCAAAAAATGCTGAAACCAGATTTGACAGGTTTAAAAGGAAATAAATTTAAGATCGTTATTTAAAATAAGCCAAAGCCACCTATCAGTGGCTTTTTTATTTTGGAGCGAGCCAAATAAAGTCAGGTTTTCCGGTGCAGCCAATTTTCCGCCAGAGAATGTAAGGTTTTAAATTGTCGAGTATGCTATGGCAACGAGGGCAACCGCGAGGGTTGCCCGTACGGCCCATGCAGATTCAATGACGTACAATCCGAAAATTCATCATCGCAGATCAATCCGTTTAAAGGGATATGATTATTCGCGCGCCGGCGCCTATTTCATTACCATTGGTACACATAGGATGGAATATCGATTTGGCAATATCGTAGGGGCATCCCTCGCGGATGCCCCCTTTGCGGATGCCCCCTTTGCGGATGCCCCTACGGATGCGGAGATGGAATTGAATGAATATGGGCAAATTGCGTATGATGAATGGGTGAAATTACCCGAACGATTTGGCCATGTAGCATTGGATGTTTTTCAAATAATGCCAAATCATATGCATGGAATTATAGTATTGAAAGATGAGGATAGTTATGGCATTGATAGCGGGGAGGACGATAAGAAGAAGAGTAAGGAGGAGGGGGCAACCGCGAGGGTTGCCCGTACGGCGATGGGGGGTATCGTGGGGGCGTATAAGTCTTTGGTTGCAAATGGGTGTTTGGCGATTTTTAAATCGAAAAATGAAATTATGGGGAAATTATGGCACCGGAATTATCATGAGCATATCATTAGGGATGAGGAGTCATATCAAAAGATTCGTAATTATATCATTAATAATCCTTCAAATTGGAAGCGCGATAAATTTTTTTGAAGTGATGGAAGCGAATCGTTGCGGATATCCGGTTAGTTGAGGCGCCGGTTACACCGTTGCAAACAATTTTCCCGCCCGTACAAGATCGATGTTTCCGCCGGAAAGGATAATTCCAACATTTTTGTTTCTGAATAGTTCTTTATCCTTCAAGACAGAGGCAAATGCCACGGCGGCGGAGGGTTCCACAATTATTTTTAACCGCTCCCAGATCAATCGCATCGCGGCGATGATCTCAATATCAGAGGCGGTAATAATTTTTTTAACATTTTCCTGGATGATAGGAAAAGTTTTAGTGCCGAGATCCGTCAATAATCCATCGGCAATAGTATCGGATTGAGAATGTTCGATCATACCGCTTTCCATTGACCGGAACGCATCATCAGCGCCTTCTGGTTCCGCTCCAATGACAATTGTTTTCGATGAAAAGAATTTTGCGGAGAGGGCAGTGCCGCCAAGCAAACCACCCCCACCCACAGGTGCGAGCAGGAAATTGAGGTCTTTGATCTCTTCAAAAAATTCTTTTGCCGCCGTCGCCTGGCCGGCGATCACGGCGTAATTGTTGAAAGGGTGAATGATATGTGCACCTTTTTCTTCAATGACACGGGCGAGAGTTTCTTCGCGCGACTGCAGGTTGGGTTCGCATTCAAAGATCTGACCACCATAGCCGATAACACCTTGTTTTTTTATTTGTGGCGCCGTACGCGGCATAACAATGAAAGCTTTTGCGCCCATGATCTTTGCAGCACGCGCAAGTGCCTGGGCATGGTTGCCGCTGGAATGTGTCGCCACCCCCCTGGCCCGTTCTTCTCTTGTTAAGCAGAGGACGGCATTCATCGCTCCGCGCGACTTGAAGGCACCTACTTTCTGAAAATTTTCACACTTAAAATACAAACTGCATCCTGCTATTTCATCCAGACTGGTGGAAGTCATGACCGCCGTGTGGTGAATAAAAGGTTTGATCCGGTCGTGCGCTTCGATGATGGTTTGTTGTGTAATCATTCTAAATGTTTTTCGCCACGAGGCACAGAGACTTACAACTTACAACTTAAAACTTACAACTTAATGGGCGTCAAGCCAGTTTTCACCTACTCCTACTTCAACCTCCATGGGAACTTCCAGTTTGACGGCCTGGCACATTAACCGGGTGATGTTCTCTTTTACGAGTTCAACTTCCTTTTTGTGGACGTCAAAGACCAGCTCATCATGGACCTGCATCGTCATCCTGGTTTTTAATTTTTGTTTTACGAGCCAGTTGTGAATGTTGACCATAGCAATCTTAATGATGTCTGCGGCTGTTCCCTGGATTGGAGCATTAATTGCATTGCGCTCGGCAAACCCACGAGTACTCACATTGCGCGAGTTGATGTCGCGCAGGTATCTGCGGCGACCCATGAGGGTCTCCACATATTCTTTTTCACGGGCTGTATTGATGGCATTGTCCATGTAACGTTTGATGGCGGAGAACTCATGGAAATACGCCTTGATAATTTCCACAGCTTCGCCGCGGGGAATGCGCAGGTTTTGCGACAAGCCAAAGGCTGTGCTGCCGTACAAAATTCCAAAATTCACTTCCTTTGCCTTGCGGCGCATGTCGGCCGTAACTTCTTCCAGGGGAACTTTGAAAACTTTTGCCGCAGTAGTGGTGTGAATATCCCGCTTGGTCCGGAAGGCTTCGATCATGGTTTCATCCATGGCAAAAGATGCTGCGATGCGTAATTCGATCTGTGAATAGTCTGCCGACATAAAAAGATAATCTTCGTTTCGCGCAACAAAGGCTTTTCGGATCAGTCTACCTTTTTCTGTGCGGATGGGGATGTTCTGCAGATTCGGGTTATTGGAGCTTAGCCTGCCCGTTACGGCCCACGCCTGGCGGTAATCGGTGTGGATCCTGCCATCGTATTGACTGATCATTTTCGGCAAGGCATCTACATAAGTGGAGCGCAGCTTTTCATATTCACGGTAGTCGAGGATCTTACGGGCGATTTCGTGCTCAGCGGCCAATCCCTGAAGCACATCTTCACCGGTGGCAAACTGCCCTGTCTTTGTTTTTTTTGGTTTGTCGATCAGCTTCATCTGGTCGAACAATATTTCTCCCAGTTGTTTGGGGGACCCGATATTAAATTCCGAACCTGATATTTTAAAGATCTCTTTTTGCACGCGTTCAATTTCCACTTTCAGTTCATCCGACATTTTATTCAGTGCGCCTACATCCACTTTAACACCTTCGAATTCCATGGAGGCAAGCACGCGGGCAAGGGGCATTTCAATCTCCCGCATCAGTTTTGTGTGCGTACGGGTTTCCAGATCTTTTTCCACTGCTTCCTTTAACTGCAAGATCTTGTCTGCGCGTTCACATACCTGATTTTTTTGTTTGGAGTCCGGATCAGCGAGCAATTCATAGTCCAGGTACTGCGAACAAAGTACCTGGAGGCTATGCGAGGCTTCGGGTTCAATTAAATAATGAGCGAGCATGAGGTCAAATAACGGACCGCAAACTTCCACCTCGTACTTATTAAAAAGCAGCATCGCCCCTTTCAGGTTGTGCCCTACTTTGGCAATCGTATCTTTTTCGAGAACTGGTTTGAATTCTTGTGCTATCTGTTCTGCTTCTTCCTGGCTTGTTACCGGAACAAAATGTGCTTCGTTCTCCTGAAAAGAGAAAGCTATTCCCTTAAGCTGATAATTGAAATTGGCAGCGTCATCTGAAATCGTCTCTATAGCTATCAATTTCTGCTGACCAAGTTTTTCAACAAGGGAGCTTCTCAACTCTGGCACGTCGGCGAGGAAATACCGGATCTTATCTGCGTTGAAATTTTTCTTTTCAACAGGGGATGCGAGTGCAGGTGTTTTTCCAAACATCGATAACTGCGCGTTTTGTGACAATTTCGGAGCAGTAGCATTTGCCGATGATGGTTCACCAAATGCTCTTGCGGCAATCCCCTTGAATTCCAATTCATCGAAAATTGGTTTAAGTTTTTCGACATTGGGTCCCGAATAGCGCAATTCTTCCTCATCAAAAGCCACGGGCACATCGATGATGATGGTAGCGAGCCTTTTGGAAAGTATGGCTTGCTCGCCGTATTTCTGAAATAACTCTTTTTGTTTTCCTTTCAATTCACCTGCGTGGGAAACGATATTTTCAACTGAACCATATTGTTTCAAAAGCACGGCAGCGGTCTTGGGACCTATTCCCGGAACACCGGGGATATTATCAGAAGTATCTCCCTGAAGGCCTAGCATATCTGTGACCTGGGTGACATTTTCTATATCCCATTTTTCACAGACTTCTTTTACACCCAGTACATCCACTGCATTACCCATGTATGCGGGCTTGTAGAGAAAGACGCAATCATTGACGAGTTGACCGAAGTCCTTATCGGGTGTCATCATAAACACTTCGAAACCCTGCTTGCATGCCTGTGCGGCAAGGGTGCCGATGATGTCATCAGCTTCATAACCATCGAGCTCAAGGATCGGAATATTGAAGCCGCGAATAATCTCTTTACATTTCGGTATGCTGTAGCGAATATCCTCCGGTGTTTCCTGACGCGTTGCCTTGTATTCACTGAAGATATCGTCTCTGAAAGTTTTTGCAGCCGTGTCGAAGGCTACACCGATATGGGTGGGCTTTTGCTTTTGGATGACTTCCATCAGCGTATTGGTAAATCCGAACGGAACAGATGTATTGATGCCTTTTGAGTTGATCCTGGGAGTTTTGGTGAAAGCGAAATGCGCCCGGTAAATAAGCGCATAAGCATCCAGCAGAAAAAGTTTTTTCGACGGTTTGTCCATGTGCGAAAGTAGGATGTTCCCTTTAAAGAATTCAAAAAATTCAACCAAATAAAATTTTTATTAGATTGAGCAATGAGCCAGCCGCAGGAAACACCCTTATCTGCATTTTTTATATGGGAGAAGCAGACTCCTCAACGGACATTTTTGCGACAACCAATTTCGGACGACTGGAAATCGTGGACGTATCAACAGGCCGGAGATGAAATCCGACGGATCGCTTCGGCACTTCTCTCCTTAAACCTTCCAGCGGAATCAAATATCGCTATCCTGTCGAAAAATTGCGCTCACTGGATCATGGCTGACCTGGCGATCATGATGGCGGGCCACGTCAGTGTACCGGTGTATCCAACCCTTTCAGCCGGGGGGATTAAACAAATCCTGGAGCACAGCGAAGCGAAAATGATTTTTTTAGGAAAGCTTGATGACTACGAAGCACAGCGAAGCAGTATAGATGCGCGCCTGCACAAAATATCTTTTCCTATCTACGGACCGACGGATGGATTAAAATGGGGTGACTTGCTCCACCTCCACGAGCCGTTAACGGTAACGGAAATTCCGGATCCCAATCGCCTTGCAAGCATTATGTACTCATCGGGAACAACGGGCACGCCCAAAGGTGTAATGCTGTCTTTTGGTTCTTTCGGTTATGTCGGAGTACAGGTAAAAAAATATTTTCGGCTGGATAAACCGCAAAAGTTTTTTTCCTATCTGCCCCTCAGCCACATAGCCGAGCGGGGATTGATGGAGATGGTAGCACTTTCCTCCGGGAGCACCATTTCCTTCACCGAGTCGCTGCAAAAATTTCAGGAGAATCTGCAGCACGAACAGCCAACCATCTTCGGAGGAGTGCCACGGATCTATTCGAAATTTCAGGAAGGCATATTAAAGAAGATCCCCCAGGCCAGGATGGAACGATTGTTAAAACTTCCCATCATCAACATTTTTATTAAGCGGTTGATCATTAAAAAGCTCGGCTTATCCCAGGCTTCTATTATCGTCTGCGGGGCTGCGCCGACACCCGTAAGTTTGCTTAACTGGTTCAATAAGCTGGGAATGGAAATACGCGAAACTTATGGAATGACCGAGAACACTGCATATTCGCATTCGAATTACCGCCTTATAAAGAACGGAACAGTAGGGCAAGCGTGGCCGGAGGTCGATGTCAAATGCGATGATCAGGGGGAAATTCTCATCCGGCATCAGGCATTGATGAAAGGTTATTTTAAAGATCCGGTTACAACGGCTGCGGTATTTACTGAGGATGGATTTTTGAAGACCGGCGATCAGGGTGTTATTGATGCCCAGGGATTTTTAAGTATTACCGGCCGGGTGAAAGATCAGTTTAAAACCGACAAAGCCAAATTCATTGCACCGGCGCCCATAGAACTGAAAATATCAGACAATACCGATATCGACCAGGTCTGCGTGGTTGGAACAGGATTACCCCAGCCGATTGCTTTGGTAACGCTGTCGGCGGTAGGGCGTGAAAAATCTCAACAGCTAGTCGGGAATGACCTGCAAAAGACCATCGAGCAGGTGAATGCTACCCTGGAAAAATACGAACATATCGAACTTGCTGTAATACTAAAGGATAGCTGGACGATTGAGAACGGACTGTTAACACCTTCCCTGAAAATAAAGAGGAATGCGGTAGAGAAAATATACCAGCCAAATTATTTTGAATGGTTTCAACATGATGAGAAGGTGATTTGGGAATGAGAAGACTTAAGTGGCAAGTCTAAGTAATAAGTAAGTTTTGAGCTGGTAACTGTAATGCCTGTTCAGGCGTTTAGTTGACCGGTGACGATGCGGTCATAGGTAATAAAGTCGGTATTAATGGGTTCAAGACCTTTCTGGCGCAGAATCATGGCAATCTGTGCACGATGGTATGATGAATGGTTGACGAGGTGGATCATTACCATTTCCACATTGTTGGTATAATCCTCGCCCACATAATTTTTGTAAGTCATTTCACGGTTGAAGTTATCGTTCTTTTCCACGAACTCCAACCATTGTTTCCCGGCTTTATCAGCTAAAGTAATCAACTGTTCGAGTCGATAATCGCCCCAAAGCTTGAGATCAGGAGCGGGAAGATCCTTAATGCGGTGTAACCATAAAAACTGCGCGGCAACTATGTGGCCCATCAGGGTTAGTATTTTTTCATCCGAAATATTTTGGCGGGTCAGGCATTCCAATACGCGATTATTGGCCCAGGCGTTGTACTGATAAAGTTTTAGGAAATACCTTTTCATACGAAGGCAAGGTAGCACTGAAAATCGTTTTTGAAAAGCAGGGCGCCGGCAGCGGTGAAAGATTGACAAACCGCTGGCACACTCGGGATAAGGTTTGGTACTGCGGCTTAAAAAAAGAAATACATTCCGCCAAAAAAGTCAAGCCGAAATTTAACCATGCTTTAGC
Source organism: Cyclobacteriaceae bacterium (assembly GCA_040902445.1). Lineage (GTDB taxonomy): Bacteria > Bacteroidota > Bacteroidia > Cytophagales > Cyclobacteriaceae > Chryseosolibacter. The sequence goes on from JBBDXJ010000086.1 coordinate 9,841, forward strand.
GGATCGAAGGATTGAAGGATTTAATATTCTACAAACGCTGCATCTTCGCATTTCGGGAATGTGCACGTTCCCGTTCCTGTAAAATTCATTGGAGTTGCTGGCATTTCATTTATTTTTGCAAACCCGGCTATAGCGACGGGCTGTCAGAGGAGGTCTGGCATTGAACTGGTGTAGGAAATGTATTTTCTTTCATTTCCTACGGGACACTCTCCAGCGCAGGCACTTTATATCACACGTGATCTTACTAGTGTTAGGCTCCCTCAATTTGAGAGGCAGATGAAACTCTGGAAGGTGATAAATGCGTCAATTATTTATGTAGAGTCAGGAAATAAATTAAGTCCCCTTAAATTGCCAATGAAATAAAATTACAAAAAGAAAACAGGGAGTATTTCCGTCACCGAAAGGGACGGGAGTTCTGTTCAATAAACTACTCCATCAAACAAAACATTTCAATTTATGAAGAAACTATTACACCATCCATGCTGTCGGGAAGCATTTATCATTCTTAAAACCTTAAGTATACAATCCTTCCTGGCTATTCTACTCACCTCAGTTATTTACGCGTATGAACCCAACGGCCTGCCGCTCACTGATACTCGTGCCGATACTGGCCGAAACGGAACTGAGGGTGTATCTGAAAATAAAGAAAATGCAATTTTAACGATTACCGGAAGGGTTGTTGATGAAAAATCAGGATCAATTCCAGGTGTAAATGTAATAGAGAAAGGCACTGCCAATGGCACGACCACTGATGTTGATGGAAAATTTTCAATAAATGTGCAGGATGAGAGCAGCGTACTTGTTTTTTCATTCATAGGATATGTCACGCAGGAGGTGGTCGTAAATGGCAGATCGGTAATTGATCTGACATTGAGAGAAGAGACGAAGGAACTTGATGCAGTGGTTGTAATTGGTTATGGAACTGCAAAGAAAAGCGACCTGACCGGATCGGTTGCCAGTGTTAATGTGGACAATTTTAAGACACAGCCCATGGTACAGTTTACCGATATGCTGGCGGGCACCGTCGCCGGATTTAACGCAAATCAGGGAACCTCCGCCGCAGGGGGCGCTTCGATGGAGGTCAGGGGACCTAAATCATTGTCAGCGGGAACTGAACCCCTTATAGTTCTGGATGGCGTGATATTTACCGGTAGCCTCAGGGATATAAATCCAAATGACATTCAGTCGATCGATATTTTGAAAGATGCAAGCTCAGCTGCTGTTTTTGGATCCAAGGCTGCATCAGGTGTTATTCTGATTACGACTATGAAAGGAAAAACAGGTAAGCCTACCATCAATTTTTCCACCAAACTGGGTGTAACGGAGAGCAACAATCAGAGAAGGGGATTGAATCCTGAACAGTATATACAATTCAGACAGGATTATTTCAGGCAGATGTTTCCTACCATTGACTATGATTTTTATACTCATCCCGATCAACTTCCCGGCGATCTCACAATTGACGAGTGGCGTGCATTAAGTTCTTCTCCTGTTGCCGATAATACCCTGGAATGGATGGGTCGCCTTAGGTTGTTTCCTGAGGAACAGGCCAACTACCTGGAGGGGGAAACAATGGACATGTACGACGAGGTATTCAGGAAAGGCATGCTCCAGGAATACGACGTCAGTATCTCCGGAGGAACTGATAATGTCAGCTATTATTGGTCGGTGGGATACAATGATAATGAGGGGATCAGAGTAGGGGATCAATTCTCCAGCATACGCTCACGGCTCAATGTAGATTTTCAGATTGCCGAATGGCTTAATGTTGGTATGAACACACAATTTTCTGACAGGGATGAAACTTCAGTTCCCTCCAGTATGAGCTTTTATGTCAACAGCCCTTATGGTGAAATGTGGGATGCGGATGGTAATTTGAAAAGATATCCTCATGGACATTCTGACAACCCGCTGCTGGATTACCATCGCACATCATTGATGAACAAGTCCAACAATCTTTTCGCCAATATGTACGCCAGCATAAAACTCCCCCTCGGATTTGATTTCAAAGTGTCCTTTCAGCCGCGCTATGGAACAACGAAATACCTCCGCTTTATAAACATCAGTCAGAAGCTTGGCGCCATCGCAAATGAAATCCCCTCGGGTGAAAGACGCGAATCTTCGACCATGAATTATATGATCGATAATCTGTTGACCTGGAAAAGGGAGTTTGGCGACCATAATTTTGATGTAACACTTCTCGCCAATATCGAGGAGAATCAATTTTGGTCGACCACCCAAACCAATAAGAACTTTTTACCTAATCAGGCCCTGGGATATCACGGTTTGCAATTCGGGGATACTCCCGGTATCACGAACAACGATTCCAGAAGCACCGGTGACGCTTTAATGGCCCGAATAAATTACACATTGAAGGATAAATATATGCTAACCGCTTCTATCAGAAGAGATGGTTACTCCGCATTTGGAACGGAAAATCCACGCGCTGTATTTCCCGCCTTCGCGGTAGCATGGGTTGTTTCGGAAGAGAGTTTCTTCAAGGTCGATCAAATAAACAGAATGAAGTTGAGATTCTCCTGGGGTGTCAATGGCAACCGGGATATCGGAATGTATGCAGCCCTTGCAAATACGGGATCCAGCTTATGGTACGACGGTACCAATACACGCGTTGGGGTATACAACACTACCCTTGCGAATCCCGGACTCAGGTGGGAGAAAACGGCATCGCTTAATTTTGGATTGGACGTTGTGCTGTTGGATAACCGCATCGATCTGACTGCGGATGTTTACGATATGACCACTACCGACCTGCTTATGAATCGCATACTCCCCAGGGTTACAGGATTTTCAAATATTACCACAAACCTTGGCGAACTTGGCAACCGCGGATTTGAGTTGACACTGAATACAAAAAATATCAGCACTCCGAGCTTCAACTGGAGATCAAACTTTGTATTCTCCCTTAACAGGAATAAAATCAAGAAACTGTTCGGCGATGTCGGCACGTACACTTTATTGGGTGAAGAACGTTTTGGAGAGGTTCCTGATTATTCAAACCAGTGGTTTCCCGGACAACCCATTGACGTGATATGGGACTATGATGTCACTGGAATATGGCAGACAGGGGACGAAGAAGCAGCAACCTATGGGCTGCAACCTGGTGATTTTAAAGCAGTAGATGTGAACGGAGATGGCAGGTATGTTAATCTGGAAGATAAACGGTTCATTGGTTATGATGCCCCGCGATATCGCCTTGGCTTTAGAAACGACATTAGTTTCCTGAAGAATTTTACTGCGTCATTTTTTATCCGCGCAGATCTTGGCCACATGGGTTCGTATACCGCTGCTCTAAATAGCGGGTATGAGTCAAACGACAGATGGAACAGGAATAACGGACCGGTGCCTTACTGGACAGCCGACAGGCCCAGTACCGAATATGCGCGGCTCAATCCTATCGTATCAAGTTTCGGAGGAGGCTTGATGATCTACAAACCACGTTCATTTGTCAGGATCCAGGATGTATCATTATCGTATAGCCTGCGTGCTAATATCGCACAGCGAATGAAGTTGAACAATGTTGAGGTCTTTGGCGCGGTCAGGAATCTTGCAACATTTACTAAATGGCCGGGCTGGGATCCTGAATCAGGAATGACTCCCATGCCAAGGACTTACACTTTTGGCCTTAGTTTCTCACTTTAATTTTATTGATAATGAAACGCATAAAAATACTTCCATTAATATTAACCATCAGCCTTCTGATTCCGATTTCGTGTGCAGAAGAATGGCTGAAACCCGATCCGCTTTCTTTTTATTCACCTGAGAATGTTTTCATAGATCCGGCAGGTTTTGAATCAGCATTGGTGAGATCCAAAAAAGAGATGAATGCTGAAAACCATGGCTATCAGAATTTTATAGCTATCGATGTCATGTACACAGACGTTGCCGTTTCCCTGCGGCAAAGTGATTTTACACAAAATACCCCGAGTGCGGTTGCACAGGTACCTCTGATGCTTGATTTTTTTAACAGGGCATATGAATACATTAAGAATGCCAATACCATCGTTTCCAGAATTGACGACATAGAATGGGCAGACCAGGCAGTGAGGGCCCGTATATTGTCGGAGGCGTTGTGGTTCCGCTCTTACTGGTATTATCGCCTGGTTAACACGTATGGTGATATTCCGTGGGTAGGCGAAGAATTAAAAGGTGCTAAGCTCGATTATTTCTCAACTTCCAGATGGGCCATCCTGGGCCAGCTTCAAACAGACCTGGAGTATGCGGCAGAAAACCTTGCCGTGAAAGCTGCGAGGCTTGGAGATGTTACAAAAGGTGCTGCCAACCATTTGTTGGCAAAGGTGTACCTGGCGAATTGCGAGTTTGATAAGGCAATCGAAGCAACAACCGCTGTCATTAGCGGACCTTATGCGTTGATGACACAACGGTTTGGAATTGATGCAGGGAGAACATCGCATGATGTGATGTGGGATCTCCACCGGACTGAAAATAAAAACATTGCAGCGAACACGGAGACGATTTATGCAACCGTCGACCGTCCCACGGCAGCTCCTGAAACCTGGTGGAGCAATCCGGGTACATACTCGATGAGGTTGTATACCCCTTCGTATTGGAAAGTTCTCGACGTCACTGGAAACCGCGCAACTAACTGGCAGACTGTCCCGGGCGATACGCTGGGTATTGGTAATGGAGACGTCAGAACCAACGATTTTTTTCATTACTGGATGTGGAATGAGGCGCCTTATACCTGGGAGTCAACACCTGACAAGCGCAGGGCTCCAAACAACTGGATTGAAATGGGGAAAACCGAAGCTGAGATCATTACTGTCAGGCCAGGCTCTCCAAATTTAGGTCAACCTCTTACAAAACAATTTTATAAGAGTCTTTTAGACACAACTGATACATGGTATCCATGGCCCCATTACAAAACTTACACACCGACGCCTAATTTTAATCAACCGCATGGCGGACAGGGTGACTGGTATATTTTCCGGCTGGCAGAAACGTATCTTCTCAGAGCCGAGGCTTACTACTGGAAAGGTGAAACCGCCCTTGCAGCCGATGATATAAATAAAGTCAGGGCTCGCGCCAATGCTCCGCTCATCACTGCTGCCGATGGCACTATTGATTTTATTTTTACAGAACGAGCCAAGGAATTATATACCGAGGAACCGCGTCATACCGAGATGGTGAGGGTATCCTTTATCTTTGCGAAACTGAACAGAGATGGTTATAGCCTGGCATCTATTGCTGACAAGAACTGGTACCACGACAGGGTCATGAAATTTAATCCTTTTTATTATCCTCCGATATATACTTTTTGGGACGCCACTGCAAGGTTACACCCTAATCATATGTTGTGGCCAATACCTCAAAGTGTGATAACGGCAAACACCCTGGGAGTGATCAATCAGAACATCGGTTATAACGGTGATGATCGCAATGTTCCTCCCCTCGAAACAATCGAATAACCTTCGTTGAAATTGTGCAGTTTGATAAATATCAGACTGCACAATTCTTTTTTTTGATAGATCTTGATTTTAACAACGGCTGGCTTATCCTTTATTCGAATAAACAAGAGATAAGCCAGTGACAACAAGGATTACTGATATGAACATTAATAACTCTTTAAGAAATAGTTTGATTGTGACTGTTTGTTTCTTTGCCCTGGCATCGTGTAACCAAAAAACAGCGAATCCTTCCCAACAGGTAACCATGCTTTCTGTCAGCGATACACTGAAGCAAAAAGCTACCCTTCAAAAAATCCTGAATGATCTTCCCCCCGATCGCGTTTCCAATGGGCGGCTCTCGTTTCTCGATGAAACCTTCCAGGATTGGATTAAAAGAACGGGAGAGTTACCTCCTGATTTTGAGACCATCCCATCGATTCCGTTCCTTCCCGATCCTTTGGTTCTCGATGAAGGAAGAACGAACATTCCTGTAAAAACCATGGACCAGTGGAAGGAGAAACGCGCGTGGATGAAGGATCAGCTCGAGTGCTACATAACCGGTACCTATCCGCCAAAACCCGAAAACCTCGAAGTAAAAATTCTCAACGAGAAGCAGGACGGTGGAACTATCGTGCGTATGGTGGAATTGACATTCGGGCCTGAACATAAAGCAAAACTGACAGTTGAAATGATGATACCTCCGGGTAATGGACCTTTTCCTGTATTCCTCACACAATGGAATCACCGCGAGTGGGCGATGGTAGCCGTGCGCCGCGGGTATATCGGTTGTGTATATGCAGGCGCTGATGCTAAAGACGATACCGAAGCATACTCGGAAATATGGGCGGGCGAATATGATTTTACCAGGCTGATGAGAAGAGCTTTCGGTGCTTACCGGGCTATTGATTATTTGTACACCCTTCCTTATGTTGATAAAGATAAAATAGGCATTACCGGTCATTCCAGGAACGGCAAATTATCATTGATGGCGGCCGCCTTTGACGAGCGGATCACGGCCTGTATTCCAAGCAGCGGAGGGACAGGCGCGGAAGTTCCCTGGCGATACAACTCAACAAATTATGATGTCGAAGACATTACAATGCTGTCAACTTCCGTACCTGCCTGGCTTCATCCGAGATTGCGATTTTTTATCGGACGGGAAAATAAACTGCCTGTTGATCAAAATCTTTTTATGGCGCTGATAGCCCCACGCGGCTTAATGCTGAGCACCGCCATAAACGAAGGCGCCAGCAACCCCTGGGGTATAGAGCAAGCTTATCACGATGCTCAGAAGGTATACAAGTTTTTGGGCCAGGAAAACAATCTGGCTATCAGATCACGGTACGGATTGCACAGCGTCGCGGCCCGTGACATGGAAGATTACATTGATTTCTTTGATTACGTCTTTAAACGCAGTGACCATAAACCCGAGAACAGGTTGTTCTATAATTACTCGTTTGATAGGTGGACTGAATTGAGCGGTGAGAAGATAAACCCGCAGGATTATCCCGTTCGAAACCCTGATGACCTGGCGGTGGATGCTCAGAACAACAAAATCACTTCTGTAGCAAGCTGGGAAAAAAAGAAGTCTGAGATCAGAAAAAACATTCAGTGGGGATTGGGAGACGAACCTGCGGGAGTTATTAATCCAGGTCCTGAACTTTTTAACAAACGCAGAGTTGACGAAAATAGCTTTGGTTCGTTTCTAGAACGGCCGCGGCCAACGGAAACCATGGGAAGAATGCATATCAGCCCCTATAGTGGATTTGGTGATCAGCTATTTGGAACCTTGTATTTCCCTGGCGATAAGAACGGCGACTTGAAAAGCAAGAACTTACCCGTGGTAATATATCTGCATGAATACGACTATTCAAAGGGGTTCAACTCTTATCATCAGGTTGAATCTTTATTTCAGTCCATGGTTGATAAAGGATTTGCTGTTTTCTCATACGACATGTTGGGTTTTGGTAACCGCATCGAGGAAGGGACCCGTTTCTATAACCGGTATCCACATTGGTCAAAAATGGGCAAGATGGTGGTTGATGTGAGAGGGGCCGTTGATGCACTTTCAAATCTCGACTTTGTGGATGATACAAAAATTTACGTCGCAGGATATTCCCTGGGGGCAACAGTCGGTCTTTACGCAACGGCATTGGATGAACGAATCGCCGGTTTGGTTTCGGTCGCCGGCTTTACCCCAATGCGCTTAAGCACCCCGGAGAAGGGCACCGAAGGCGTTAAGGCTTATTCGCATCTGCATGGTTTATTGCCCCGGTTAGGATTTTTCATTGGCAATGAATCCCGGATTCCCTATGATTTTCATGAAATATTAGCTTCCATTGCCCCGAGGCAGGTCTTAGTCATTGCACCTCAAACAGACAAGGATGCGAATCTTCAGGACGTCAAAAACAGCGTTGAAAAGGCCAGAGCTATTTATAGCTTATATGGCGCTGCGGATAATATAGAACTTTTCGCTCCGGATGATTACAACAGGTTCTCTCCGGCAATGCGGGAAAAAACTTACGAATGGCTGCAAAGTAAACGAGTAAGTCACCAACCGTAATTCTCTTCCCATAACGATTCACGTGGCAACCAACAATTACTAAATTGTTGGTTGTTTTTTTACCCGAAGGTCATGCCCGGAACCTGGCTTAGATTCACAGTTTGAATTCATAAATAAAATAACGCAGCTGATAAAAAGCGCAAACAGGTTTTCAAGTTCGCGTGCCCGGAAATTTTTGTGCCGTGAGAACAATTAACTAAACTTGTTGGTTGTTGTTTATAGGAATAAGTCATTTTAGCCGGGGTTAAAGAACCGATATGCAGTTATACTTCTGGGTCAGGTGAAAGTGCGATAGGCTTTGCCTGGACACTTATGTAAAAAAGCGTTTCCAGCCTGTTATGATATTTCCTAACTTAAACGACTTTTGAGATTCGATTATATGGGGTTTTTCATTAAATACTGGTATTTCTTCGCTTTTGGATTTTTGTGCATTGTAGCGGCACTTATTTTTGTAAATAAGCCTGACCAACCGACTACCGCTCAAAGAATTCCAGACGTAGTGGATTTTAATTTTCATATCCGTCCAATACTGTCTGACCGCTGCTTTAAATGCCATGGACCGGACGCCAATCAGCGAAAGGCTGATCTGAGATTAGATACGGAAGCGGGTCTTTACCAGGAGTTGAAAGAAAATCCGGATGCCCATGTCATCGTCAATGGTAAGTCCAAAGATTCGGAATTGTACCGTCGATTGATTTCAAATGATACTTCCCAGGCAATGCCGCCACCCTATTCAAACCTTGCGGTGACTGAGCATGAAAAAAAGCTGATAAAAAAATGGATCGACCAGGGTGCAAAATATCAGAAGCACTGGGCGTTCATTCCTCCGTCAAAGCTGGAAGCCCCTGACGTTGAAAACGAGTGGATCTCCAGCGATATCGATCGGTTTGTGTTGGCGAAAATGGAGGAGCAAAATCTGGAGCCAAATGAAAAGGCGGACAAAGAAAGACTTTTAAAGCGGGTTAGTTTCGACCTTACAGGACTGCCTCCCTCGATTGAACTACAGGAACGTTTCCTGAATGACAAAGCGCCCGATGCTTATGAAAAAATTGTCGATGAGTTATTGACAAGCCGGCACTATGGGGAAAAAATGGCTGTGCATTGGCTTGATGTAGCACGCTATGCTGATTCCCACGGATATCAGGACGATGGCTACCGTACAATGTGGCCATGGCGCGATTGGGTGATCCACGCCTTCAATCAAAACTATCCTTATGATAAGTTTCTTACCTGGCAGCTGGCGGGTGATCTGCTGCCTGATCCCACCAAGGAAATGTTGCTGGCTACAGGTTTTAACCGCAATCACAAGATCACACAAGAAGGTGGAGTTATTGATGAAGAATACCGGATTGAATATGTTACGGACCGTACCAATACTTTTGGGAAAGCATTCCTTGCACTCACTTTGGAATGTGCCAAGTGCCACGACCACAAATACGATCCCATCTCCCAAAAAGAATACTACAGCACATTTGCATTCTTTAATCAGGTTCCCGAAAAAGGATTGGTAGGCGACATTCAACTCGCATCGCTGGCGGATCCCCCGAAGATCACTATCACGAGCGAAGACGTAAAGAACATTCTCACCTTCGTTAATAAAAAAGGAAAAGATGCTGTACCGGTGATGGTAATGAAGGACAGTTCTGTTGTCCGTCCCACGCGCGTACTAATTCGAGGTGCTTATGACGTATTAGGAGATACCGTAGATTTTATGGTACCGCAGTCAATTTATCCTTTTGATACAACCCTTTTTCCCAAAAACAGGCTTGGGCTGACGCGGTGGCTTACGGATAAAAATCATCCGCTTACTTCGCGAGTTTTTGTAAACCGCATATGGCAGGAATTTTTTGGAAAGGGGATCGTCAAAACCTCAGGCGATTTTGGCATGCAGGGTGAGTTGCCATCGCATCCTGAGTTACTGGATTGGCTTGCGCTCGATTTCATCAACAATGGATGGGATATAAAAAGGCTTGTGAAGCAAATCGCGTTGTCATCCACTTATCAGCAATCGGCCGACGTTTCCAAAGCGAAGTTGGCAGCTGACCCGGAAAACAAATATCTCTCGCGCGCGCCGCGGCTGAGGTTATCATCTGAACTGGTAAAGGATCATGTGCTTTCCAGTAGTGGATTACTCGTGCGCGAAATAGGCGGGCCCAGTGTAAAACCGTATCAGCCCGATGGCATTTGGGAGCTTTCGACTTCCGGCCGCGGAGCGTTGGCGAACTATGTCCAGGATCACGGTGAAAAATTATACAGGAGGGGCATGTACAATTTCATCAAGCGCACGGTTCCTCCGCCTGTTATGCTGATGTTTGACGCGAGCAACCGCGACCAATGTGAAGTGCGCAGGATCAGCACCAATACGCCTTTGCAAGCGCTGATCATGATGAACGACCCAATGGTGCTGGAAGCTTCCCGTGTGTTGGCTCAGCGGCTGATGCTGGAAAATATTTCAGTGCAAGCGCGCATTTCTAAAGGTTTCCGATTAATTCTTTGTCGAAAGGCACTCGAAAAAGAATTAAATTCATTAGGCGCTTATTTTGAAGATGAAAAAAAATACTTTGAAAGTGAACTTCAAAAGGTTGAAGCAAAGCTGGCTGTAGGGGAATACAAACAGGAAAAGGTTAACGATCGGGCGGGAACCGCAGCATTAATGCAGGTAATCACTACACTGTACAATACCGATGAGGCTATCAACAGATAGAAATTGATAGTCAGAAATTATGGAGGAGCAATGCCTTCACTGTTTTGTGTAATAATGGGATTATTTTTTAGATAATATAATGCTTAATTAAACGTCTTATGTTTTTTTTACGGCACCGTTGGTATTGGATGGCAATTTTTATTGCGATGACCGCTGGTGCTATTTTGTGGAGTCAACGTCAGCAGCCGTTCCTTGAAAACGCCTCAGAAAAAATGCCTGGGGTAGTCGATTTCAACTTTCATGTGCGGCCGATTTTATCCGACCGGTGTTTCAAGTGTCATGGACCGGATGCCAGCCAGAGGAAAGCGGAGCTGCGACTGGATACAGAAGCAGGTCTTTATCAATCGCTGAGGGAAAATCCGGGAGCTCATGTCATCGTCCAGGGCAATCCAAAGGATTCTGAATTATACAGACGTATTTCAGCTGCAGATACTTCGCAGCTTATGCCACCGCCAAATTCAAATCTTGCGCTATCGGTTTACGAGAAAAGGTTAATCAAAAAATGGATTGATCAGGAAGCAAAATTTCAGAAACACTGGGCGTTCATTTCTCCCCTGGCGGCGGAACCTCCTGAAGTTGACAGCGACTGGAGTTCAAATGAACTCGATCAGTTTGTCCTTGTAAAAATGGAGGAACAAAATCTGGAACCGAACGGTAAAGCAGACAAAGAGCGACTTTTAAAACGAGTAAGCTTTGATATCACCGGATTGCCTCCGTCCATAACAATGCAAGAAAATTTTCTGAAGGACAATTCATCCTATGCTTATGAAAAAGTTGTTGATGAATTATTAGAAAACCCGCACTACGGAGAAAAAATGGCCATATACTGGTTAGATGTGGCTCGTTATGCTGATTCTCATGGATATCAGGATGACGGATTGCGCACCATGTGGCCCTGGAGAGACTGGGTAATACATGCGTTTAACAAAAATTATCCTTACGACAAATTTCTGACCTGGCAACTTGCCGGAGACCTGATACCCAATCCCACCAAGGAGATGTTACTTGCTACCGGGTTCAACCGCAATCATAAGATTACAGAGGAATTCGGAGTGATTGAGGAAGAGTACAGGATCGAATATGTTTCAGACCGAACGAATACTTTCGGAAAAGCTTTTCTCGCTTTGACTCTCGAATGCGCAAAATGCCATGATCATAAGTATGATCCGGTATCTCAAAAAGAGTATTACGGCACTTTTGCATTTTTTAATCAGATCAATGATAAAGGATTGATCGGCGAATTTCAGGACATGTCGGCATTCCCGGCGGACCCGCCAGTAATTCTGATCACAAATGAGGATGTAAAAAACGTTCTCGCGTTCGTCAATAAGAAAGATCAGGATCCTGTGTCTGTCATGGTAATGAAGGATAGTTCGGCGGTACGACCAACTCATGTGCTTATAAGAGGCGCCTACGATGTGCCGGGAGAAGAAGTGGGATTTCAAATTCCGGAAGCCATTTACCCATATGATACAAAGCGTCTCCCCAAGAATCGTCTTGGCCTCGCAAAATGGTTAACGGATAAAAACCATCCGCTGACCTCACGCGTTTTTGTCAATCGGATCTGGCAGGAATTTTTTGGAAGAGGGATTGTAAGGACTTCCGGCGATTTTGGAATGCAGGGTGAGTTGCCGTCTCACCCTGAGTTACTGGATTGGTTGGCCGTTGATTTTATGAATCACGGTTGGGGTATTAAGAGATTGGTAAAGCAGATCGTTATGTCATCCACATACCAGCAATCTGCGGAAGTATCCAGGAGAAAATTAGCCGTTGATCCTGAAAACAAGTATTTGTCCCGCGCCTCAAGAGTGCGGCTCCCTTCCGAGTTGATAAAAGATCATGTGCTTGCCAGCAGTGGTTTATTGGTAGAAGAAATTGGTGGTCCCAGTGTAAAACCTTATCAGCCTGACGGAATGTGGGAAGCATCCGCTTCGGGACGTGGCGTTTTGGCTAATTACGTTCAGGATCATGGGGATAAATTGTACAGAAGGGGTATATATAATTTTATCAAGCGAACCGTTCCACCACCCAGTATGTTGATGTTTGATGCCAGTAACAGGGATCAATGTGAAGTAAGACGAATCAGCACCAATACGCCTTTGCAAGCGCTGATCATGATGAACGACCCAATGGTGCTGGAAGCTTCCCGTGTGTTGGCTCAGCGGCTGATGCTGGAAAATATTTCAGTGCAAGCGCGCATTTCTAAAGGTTTCCGATTAATTCTTTGTCGAAAGGCACTCGAAAAAGAATTAAATTCATTAGGCGCTTATTTTGAAGATGAAAAAAAATACTTTGAAAGTGAACTTCAAAAGGTTGAAGCAAAGCTGGCTGTAGGGGAATACAAACAGGAAAAGGTTAACGATCGGGCGGGAACCGCAGCATTAATGCAGGTAATCACTACACTGTACAATACCGATGAGGCTATCACCAAATAAATTTATCAAGCAGAAATCATGAAAGAGTTTATCGAAAACAGACTTCACGTTAACAGGAGACATTTTCTTGGAAAGGTAAGCCTGGGTCTTGGAAGTGTGGCCCTCGGCTCCTTGTTAATTCCAAGTTTATTTAATGGCGATGAGGAAGACATTGCCTCTGGGGTCGGCATGCCGCACTTTGCACCGAAAGCCAAACGGGTGATCTATCTTTTCCAAAATGGCGCCCCATCGCAATTAGAAAGTTTTGATTATAAGCCCATGCTTAACAAAATGCACGGTCAGGAACTCCCTGCCTCCGTGCGTATGGGCCAACGATTAACCGGCATGACTTCCGGCCAATCGAAATTTCCTTTGGTGGGTTCACATTTTAAATTTCAGCAATACGGTAAATCGGGAGCATGGGTGAGCGAAATTTTTCCGAATATGGCAAAGGTCGTTGATGATATGTGTTTCATCAAAAGCATGCATACAGAGGCGATCAATCATGATCCGGCTTTAACATTTATGCAAACCGGCGCGCAGCAGGGGAACCGCCCCAGTATGGGTGCATGGCTGAGCTATGGATTGGGTAGTGAGAATAAAAACCTTCCGGCATATTGCGTCTTACTCTCAAGAGGAAAAGGCAATGGTCAGGGTGTATATTCAAAATTGTGGACAAACGGATTTTTGGACAGCGTGCATCAGGGTGTTCAGTTCACCAGCGGTGAAGAACCAGTCTTATACCTGAACGACCCGACCGGAAGTGATAAGGTAAGGAGACGAAAAATGCTGGATCAGCTCGCTGAACTCAACAGTATTAGCTATCAGCAATTTGGTGATCCCGAAATACAAACGCGTATCCAGCAATATGAGATGGCTTTCCGGATGCAAACCGCGGTACCCGAATTAACCGATCTTTCCAAAGAGCCTGATGATATAGTCAAGATGTATGGTCCCGACTGCCTGGTTCCCGGAACGTATGCAGCCAACTGCCTGTTAGCCAGAAAACTTTCTGAAGCTGGTGTACGCTTCGTGCAACTCTATCATCAGGGATGGGATCAACACGGAAACCTCACAGGTGAAATGCCTAACCAGGCAAAAGATACTGACCGGGCCTCCGCTGCACTCATCATGGATTTGAAACAAAGAGGGCTGCTGGATGACACGCTCGTAATCTGGGGTGGTGAATTCGGAAGGACAAACTACTGTCAGGGTAACTTAAGCGAGAAAAATTATGGAAGAGACCACCATCCTCGCTGTTATACGATCTGTATGGCGGGTGGCGGTATCAAACCCGGAATAACGTATGGAGAAACCGATGAATTCGGATACAACATCGTGAAAGCTCCTGTTCACGTAAATGATTTTCATGCTACGGTCCTTAACCTGCTGGGATTGGACCATGAAAAGTTGATATTTAAACACCTGGGAAGAAGATATAGGCTGACGGATGTCGCGGGGAAAGTCGTGAAGCCAATTATTGCTTAACCGATGGAACGGCTAAAAAAAATTGTTGCAGATACCGTTTTGGTAGTCCAGATACTGATTGCTTTTATCCTGGTCTTTGAAAGCTATATTCAGGTACCGTTAATCCTTCAGGCTTTTGGAAGGCTTCACCCATTATTGCTTCACCTGCCCATTGGATTATTGCTGATCACAACAGTCCTCATTTTCGCTCACCGATATTTTAAGGGACATTCAATGGACGATTTGATTTCGTTCATGCTTCATCTTACAGCTTTTACAGCATCCTTTACTACCCTCATGGGATTGTTGCTTTCATTGGAAGGCTCATTTGGCACCGAGCAGCTTTTCCTGCATAAGTGGTTAGGTGTAGCGCTTAGTTTTTTGTGTTGGATGCTGCTAGCGGTGAAGACCAATGCAAAAGTTTTAAGACCGCTCAGTATCGTAGGCGTTGTGCTTCTCGTTTTTACCGGACACTTTGGCGCCAACCTTACCCACGGCGAGGACTTTGTGCTGGGTCCATTGCAAAAAATAGAGCCCCGGGTAAGGATCATCACTGATTCCACAGCCTTGTTCACGGCTGCTATAGAACCGATCTTAGAGAGCAAATGCTATAGCTGTCACAATAGTTCGAAAGCAAAAGGTAATTTAATTCTTACCTCATTGGATGACATTCTGGAAGGTGGTAAAAACGGAGCGCTTTGGAAAACAAAAGATGCCGCTCATAGCCTTATGATGGAGCGCCTATCACTTCCGTTGGAAGATAAGGAACACATGCCTCCAAAGGATAAAGCCCAACTGACCGAAGATGAAATTCAGTTTATATCCCTTTGGATTGATGAGGGCACTGACACCAACAAAAAACTGAATGAACTTACCGAAGATGACACCCTGAAACAACTAGCGTCAGCGATTATTTCGCGATACGAAACGGATGAAAAAAATAAACAACTCTATGCGTTTAAGTTTCCTTCCAAAGAAACGGTAACAAAATTAAATACACCTCACCGGACCGTTTTTCAAATTGCCGGAAATGAACCTGCGGTGAAAGCTGATTTTTATTTGCGCCAGTCCTATCAGAAAAAATACCTGGAAGAATTGGGTGAGGTAAAGGAACAATTGATATTCCTGAATCTATCAAATATGCCGGTGGAAGATTCAGATCTTAAAACAATAACTCAATTCAAAAACCTTGAAGTCCTCAACCTGAATAATACCCAAATCACGGGCAAAGGTTTTCAGCAATTAGCCTCACTTTCGAAATTGCGTTCGTTATCACTTTCAGGGACAAAAGTTAGCAGGGAGGTGCTTCTTGATCTGAAGGACTGTAAAAATTTAAAAGAAGTTTTTCTCTGGAATACGGGCATTAGCGAAGAAGCATTGAATGATTTATCCAAAGAACTTGGCTATATCTATTGGGATTTTGGTTACATCCCCGACTCGGAGGAGGTACTGAAATTAAACGTGCCGTTACTGAAAAATAGGACCAGCGTTCTAAATCCGGATGAGAAGGTGCTGCTGAAACATAACCTTCCTGGCACGACAATGAGGTATACCCTTGACGGGACCGACCCCGATAGTATTGAGAGTCCGGTTTTTAAAGAACCGTTTGTTATCGGAAATTATGCCCTGATCAAAACAAAAGCTTTTAAGGACGGATGGTTGACCAGCGATGTTGTCGAGTTCATTTTTTTCAGGAAAGGTTTTCGCCCCGATACCACGGTGCTCCTATCGGTCGCGGATGAAAGGTTTGAGGGGGAAGGCGCTATAACTTTGGTAGATGAAAACAAAGGTCTTCCGGACTTTTATCGCCACCCTGCATGGATCGCCTTCCGGGAGAATGATCTGGTTGCAACTTTCGCTTTTGAGAGAAAACCCACCATCCGGAATGTTACCCTGAGTTACGCCCGTAACCCGTCTCAGATCTGTCTGCCTCCGGCTGAAATGCAGGTGTGGGGAGGAAATGATCCTGAACGTCTGCAACTCATTGCAAAGGTCAATACCCCTCATGGTAACGGGCCAGGAACAGCTCGTATTGAGGGCGTGAGCATGGATATTCCGCCATCAAATTTTGGATATTACAAGCTTGTTGCAAAACCCGTCAGGAAAATACCGGGCGGCAATCCAAAAAAACGCGGGATCTGGTTAATGGTTGATGAGGTATTCTTCAATTAGATTGACTTTATGTTAAGTTCGTTATTGCAGGAAATTGTAACAGCTTTAAACGAACGTAAAATCCCTTACATGTTATCGGGCAGCTTAGCAATGAGCGCTTATACCATACCACGTATGACACGTGATATTGACATTGTTATCGATTTAGATGTCAATGATATTGAAACCTTCCTTCAGATTTTTTCCCCAAATTTCTACTTTCACCGACCGGGTATTGAAGAGGAAATAAGGCGAAGGGGAATGTTTAACGTTATTGACCACCGTTCAGGGTATAAGATTGATTTTGTTGTCAAGAAAAATACTCCTTATCGAAAAGTGGAATTTGAAAGGAAAAGACAAGCCGTCATTTTTGGGTTCGAAACCTGGTTGGTGTCGGCGGAAGATTTGATTTTATCCAAGCTGATATGGATACAGGAATTACAAAGCGAAAAACAAATTGAAGATATAAAAAACCTTTTTGAAAATAGCACCCTGGATTTAAGCTATATTAAAAGGTGGATCAAGGAATTGAATCTTGAAACATTTAACCTTATTTAAATGCAAGACACTACTCCGGAAATAAGGAAAAAGCAGTTTGAAATCATTTTTTCTAAAACAGAAGCGGAAAGATTAATGATGGGCCTGGAGATGATGGAAGATATGAGAAGCATGGTTATACAAAATATCAATGCTGCAAATCCAGGCATTTCTGATACAGATAGTAAGATTGAGTTTGTAAAAAGATACTATAGCCGTGACTTTACGCCAATGCAACTGGAAAGCATCGCTGAATGGTTTAAGAATAAACAATAGTTGTTTGGAGATAAGATACACCGTCAGACCGCTGACAACTTTATGTCAAACTAACGCTCATGCTTTAGCGGTCAGGCGGGTGTTGATTACAAATGTTTCAAATCGACAAGTTGGTCCAGTATCCATCCCGTTAGGCTTAACCGTTCGCGGGTTGCCGGAAGCACCTCGTGTTCGAGCTGATCACTTCTGAAACAAACAAGTCTTCCCGCCAGCGGTAAGATATCCTGGCGGCCTTCCGCCAGGTAGATTCGGAGCTGGCCGCCGTGTTCCTCTTTCCAATCCTCATTGAGATAACAGATTATGCTGAGTTTGCGATGGTCATCTTTTTTAAACTGATCGAGGTGGCGTTTGTAAAATGAGCCTACCGGATAAACGGTCATATGAACTTCATAATCCTTTAAACTTAGAAACAGAGCTTGATTAAGGAATTGCATTAATTGTTCCACTCTTTTCAAATAGACCGATAGTTCAGGCGGTGCTGATTTTTTATCCAGCCAATGAATGTAATCTCCCCGGATACCTTCGTTTATCTGAAGGTCCTGCCGCTTTCCAATTCCCGCTTTTCTGAAATGTTCCCTGCCTTTCTTAAAGTCACCAAGGCTGATAATCGCCCTGACTTCGCTCTGGCTTAGAAATTGATGTGCAACGGCGTAACCGTGTTCTGCCAGGTTGTCGGCAATAGCGTCAAAATCGGAAATCATGTAACAAATTTACACGGCTAAATGTCTATACTTACGCAAGCAGTTAATTTATGCATAAAGTTTCATCGGATATAAAGAAGCGTTTAAGGTTTCTCCTGGCCATTTTTCTCATCCTGGCGATATTCAGCGGCTGCAAAAAACCGGATGAGGATATAGTGCTCCGCCAGATCAGGGATGTGGTGGTAGACGCGACTACGGAGCCGATGCTGAAAGCTAACGCCATTTTTTACAATCCGAACAATATACGCGGCAGGTTAAAAAGGATTAATATTGAAATATTCGTCAATGGGAAAAAGGCCGCATCGGTCGACCAATCGCTAAAAACATCGATACCAGCTGCGGCGGAATTCACCGTACCCCTGGAGGTCAAGCTCGCGATAAAGGAGATGGGGGTAATGGACACGCTCTTTGGCATGATCGGTGGAAAGACTTTTAAGATCCATTATAAGGGATCTTTGAAATTATCGTATCACGGGCTTCCCATTAATGTTCCTGTAGATTACAAGGATGAGGTGAAACTCCGTTTTTAGGGAGGTGTTTTGCACTTTTAGCGAACCAGGTTACATTATGCCTCCCGGAGAATTAACGATTGATTTAACCAGGTCGCCGGACCGGCAATCGGACGTAATTGCAATCAGACGGCAGGGGCTATTCCGAAGACACCTGTATAAAAGGTAATCAGAATTGCGACAATTATACCCACGACCACTAAAATTCTTCTTTTCGTCAACATAATTTTCAGCGACACATTTCTTAGACACGCAAAGTATCCCAACCGTTGCAATGGATAAAACCCTTTCCCCCCACTGACTTATAAAAACACCTGAAACGACCTGTACGGGTATAGGAATATATTTCGAACCGATCGGTCGGGGGTTAAATTATTTGGCCATTGCGTGAAAAGGATATGAAAAATTCTTTTGCGGTACCATCATTACTTCCAAAAATGTAATACTTGTAACTTCCACCGTGTACCTTAGATTAAAGCCGCCAAACGAAAATTATTGTAGCTTTTTTCACCAAATAATTACTTCCCTATCAGCTTATCAAAAGTATTCGTAGCCACAAAGTGATAATTTGGTCTGGCTTTGCTGTAAATGTCGCGGGCGCGTTTCCTGCCTTCTTCGGTTTTGATCAATTCATTGTACAGCGGACTTAAAAATTTTCTCCGCCCCGTATTGATCAAAAAAGCCTCAATTTTTGGCTGCATCTTTTCATAGTTATTCCGGATCGAGATAACGGCCCAGGCAGTTATGATCTCAGCGTTTCCCGAAGCAGTGAAGTTTCCAAAGGTATCGATGGCCTGCATTTGATCGGCCGTTAATTGCTCCGGGAGGTTTTTGAGAAAATGCAGCCACTCATGTGTACTCCAATTCTGGCTGATGCTTTTGTCCAGATTTTTTCCCGTCTTCCAGGAGGCCAACAACTGATCTACTTTTTGAAACCGTATGGAATTGGGTTTGCGAACACTTTCCGGAAGCCCTTCGGTTTCGATCCATGAAGTGAAAGAGGTTTCGTCAAGTGAAATCCTGAATTTTGACTGGTAATAATTCTTAATAAAAGTTTTAAAGGCTTCGGTGTCAATCGAACTAAATGCATTTTCGGAAAAGTAATTCTTGAGAAATGCATCAAATTTTTCTCTCCCGTGTTTTTCTTCTATGGAGCGCAGGAAGAAATAACCTTTATTATATGCAATGCTTGTTACGCCTTCATCGGGATTTCTATCCTCGAGGTTTAGCTTGAGTCGGGTATCCGCAGACTGTCCTTTCTCAATAAGCGATTCCACTTCATCGTGAAGGTCCTGAAAGTTCAGGGAGGCAAGCATCTCCGCGTAGTCCCGGCCGTAGAGTTTTTCCATGATCCGCGTTTCGAAATACACAGTAAATCCTTCGTTCAGCCAGAAGTCATTCCAGGTAGCGTTTGTAACGAGGTTACCTGACCAGCTATGGGCCAGCTCATGTGCGATCAAAGAAGTGAGGGAACGGTCACCGGCCATTACCGTTGGAGTGGCAAAAGTCAGCCTTGGATTCTCCATTCCACCGAAAGGAAAACTTGGTGGCAACACCAACACATCATAACGTTCCCATTGATAGGGGCCATATAGTTCTTCCGCTCCCGCGATCATTTTTTCAAGGTCGGCAAATTCCCACGCCGCTTTCTCCACCAGAGAACTTTCTGCGTAAACACCACTGCGCTCGCTGATAGATTTAAAAGTGACATCGCCCACCGCCAATGCAAGAAGATAGGATGAAATTGGCTGTTTCATTTCAAAGTGATAGTTGCCTGTGGTATTTTTTCCCTGGGGATTGGATGCGCTCATCAATGCCAGCAGATCTTTAGGGACGGTAACATCTGCCTCGTAAGTGAAGCGGACTCCGGGCGTATCCTGGCAGGGTACCCAGCTCCGGGCGAGAATAGCTTGTGATTGAGTAAAGAGGAAAGGGTTTTTTTTTCCTGCGGTCTGTTGGGCGGTTAACCACTGCAGCGCCTCGGCCTCGGGACTTGTTCGATATCGGATATGAACGGTTTTTGTTTCCGGTTTAATAGAAATCGCTAATGCCTGGCCGAGGATAGGATCTTTTTTGCCAAGGCGGAATTGTGCGGAGACGTTGTTGTCAAGTGTGATCTTTTCAATGTTGAGGTCTTTGGTATCGAGGATGATGGTGTCGGCGTTGTTGTGGTTTTCAATGTTCCAGGTGGCTGTGCCTTCAATTGTTTTCGAATCGAAATTTATCCTTGCCTTCCAGATGAGATGTTTCACTTTCGCTTCAGCGGGGACAGAATATGAATGTGGATCTTGTTTCATAAAGACAGTTTCTTTGTTAGTCGGGGTGCCGCATCGGCTAAGCATCAAGGCCACTATAAGAAAGCCGGTATTGGTTGCTCGCATGATTGTTCTTTTAAAACCGGATGCAAGAAAAGAAAGTTTTTAAAAAAGATGTAAGTTTTAAGGGGTAAGTTTTAGCAGAAAGCAGCAAAAAGACGGATTGTTGTGGAGAGAAGAATTATATTAATAATATAGGGAATTTTGAGAGGATTTCAAAGAGGTTTATTCGTAAATAAATTCTCCAAAATCGGTTTTTAGTGTAACCTTTTTAGAGGACGCGTTTTCGACTCTTCCGATGACCTTTGCGTCAACGGCAAAACCTTTTGAAATGGATATGATCTCCACGGCGTGCTTTTCTGGCACATAGATTTCCATTCTGTGGCCCATGTTGAACACCTTGTACATTTCCCTCCAGTCTGTCGCGCTCTGTTCCTGAATGAGTTTAAAAAGGGGAGGAACTTCAAATAAATTGTCCTTTATAACGTGGAGGTTTTCGATGAAGTGCAACACTTTTGTCTGAGCGCCCCCGCTGCAGTGCACCATGCCATTAATATCTTTGCGGAAGTTTTGCAGGACCTTCACCATTACAGGTGCATAAGTGCGTGTGGGTGAAAGTACAAGCTTTCCGACGTTAACGTCCAGGCCGGGTATGCTGTCCGTTACATTGAAGTTACCTGAATAGACCAGGTCTACCGGAAGAGTTTCGTCAAAGGTCTCCGGGTACTTGGTGACGTATGCATGGCTGAAAACATCGTGGCGGGCGGAGGTTAATCCGTTGCTGCCCATCCCTCCATTATACTCATCTTCGTAAGTGGCTTTGCCAAACGATGCGAGCCCTACAATGACGTCGCCGGCTTTGATCCTCGCATTATCGATCACATCGCTTTTTTTCATCCGGCAGACTACAGTGCTGTCAACGGCAATGGTGCGAACAAGATCTCCCAGGTCCGCGGTTTCCCCGCCCGTGCTGATGATGTTTAGCCCATAGTGTCGCAGCAGTTCAAGGATCTCCTCTGTTCCGCTAATGATAGCCGAGATCACTTCCCCGGGAATATTGTTTTTATTTCTTCCGATCGTGGAAGAAACCAGGATATTTTCCGTTGCGCCTACGCACAACAGATCATCGATGTTCATGATAAGAGCATCCTGGGCTATACCCTTCCAAACAGAAAGATCACCTGTTTCTTTCCAGTAGATGTAGGCTAGTGCGGATTTTGTTCCCGCCCCATCTGCATGCATCACGGTGCAATAACCGTCGTCACTGCCGAGGTGATCGGCGACAATCTTGCAAAATGCTTTTGGAAACAAGCCTTTATCCAGCTTGCTAATAGCCTGGTGCACATCTTCTTTTGAGGCGGAAACTCCGCGCTGGGTGTATCGGTCAGACACTGCTTTCGGTCAATTGGATCCTGATGCAAATGTGCAAATTTTTTGCGTGTCTGCTAGCTGAGGCCCAACTACGCTGAAGCTTCGTCGGGCAGGCCGCCCTAAGGCCCAGGCCGGCGACCAAATTATTTTGTGATCTTGGCGGTTCCTGACCCTGTTCCGATCTTAATGGTGATATCCTTGTTGCCGATTTTCCCAGTTTTGCGCATGCGGGGCGATGAACCGTTATCGCGGATAACTTCTTCTTTGTCAAATTTGAAAGGAGCGACAATATTGCCGTTGCGTTCGTTGGCCGTCATGATCACTTCTCCCTGGATTGGGGTTCCATTAAAAGCGAGTGTTGCGTCGCCGGAACCGCTGTTGATACTGATGTCGTGCTCCAGATTGGCTGTCAGGTTTACCTCGGCATCCCCTGATCCGGTATTGAATCTTCCCGCGGCCTGGAGGGTAAGATCTTTCGCTACAACGTCCCCACTGCCTGTATTGACTGCGAAGGCTCCCGCCAGTTTCTGGATCGTGATATCGCCGGAACCGGCATTGAAAGAATATTTCCCCGTTCCACCAGTGGCGCGGATATTTCCTGACCCTGTATTAAATGAGAGATCTCCCTCTGCGTTGGTCAAATCGATATTCCCGGACCCGGTATTAAAATTTAAATCGCCTTTAACACTTTTGAGTTCCACGTCGCCTGATCCGAGATTGGATTTTATATTGGTATTAATACCTTCAACAATAATATTTCCGGAACCCGTGTTCAGGTTCAGCGAGGTATTGTCCGGCACGCCCAGTTCCCAGGAAGAGCTACCGGATTGACTGCCCTGGGAGAAATCTTCTTTCATGATCAACGTGCCATTTCTTTCCTCTATTACGGGAGTAAATTCGTCGTCATCGTAGGAGTGTTTAAGCGTGACACTAACACCTGATCCTGTACTTTTCGTGATGGTGATGTTCCCGCTGGAAGTACTGAGCTGGATAGTTTTGATATTTGCAAAATTCTTTTGGATGGTTTTATCCTGAGCATTCGTTAATACAGATGTTGTCAGGAGGATAGTAAGAAACATTAGATTTTTCATGGTAGATTTTTTATCAGTCGGGCTGGATGGCCTTTAGTGGAATAAATACAATTCGTAATTTGAAAGGTTGCATCGCGGGACAAATTAATTTTCGGCGCATGAAAAAACAGCTTTCGCGATAAGCAGAAACCAAAAAAATCCATATGGGACTTTTTGCCGTGTTTTATATGGATTTGAAGAAATGCAAAGCTTACTTCATCTGAAACGACTCAAACTTTGGAGCAAGGAGGTGGTGGAATAAAAATGTAAACACATAGGCGAATGCGCAGATGGTAAAGAGAATGGTATAGCCAGCGGTGACATTTCCTGAAGCGGTAAAAGTATCGAGCAACCGTCCGGAGAAAACCGGGAACAGCATACCTCCGGTAGCGCCGGCCATGCCGCCTATACCAATCACGGAGGCCACTGCGTTTTTAGGGAACATATCTGAGACGGTAGTATAGAGATTTGCCGACCATGCCTGGTGGGCGGCGCCGGCTAATCCGATCAGCAGAACCGCGCCCCATTCTCCGACCTGGGCGACGAGAAAGATCGGGATCACGCACAGTGCAAAAACAAACATACCCGTTTTGCGGGCCCGGGTGATACCCCACCCTTGTTTGTTGAGATAGCCGATCACCCATCCTCCGAAGATACTCAAGACCGTTACGATTGTGTATATAGTGACGAGGTGGATCCAGCTTTCTTTAATGTCGAGGTTACGGGTCTTTTTGAAATAATCCGGTAGCCAGATCAGGAAGAACCACCACACTGGGTCAGTCATAAACTTCGCAACGATGAATGACCACGTCTGGCGGTAGCTTAGCAACCTTCCCCACGATACCTTTTGTGTTTCATTTTGTTCATCGCGGTCGCTTTCAATAAATTCTCTTTCAGCTGCGCCAAGGCGTTTGGAGTTTTCCGGTTTGTTGTATAGCGGTATCCACAGGAATAACCAAAGCAATCCAGCGATGCCCGCAGCCATAAACGCCATCTGCCATCCGTAGGTGTATGCAATCCAGGGAACGATAGCGGGTGCCACAATAGCCCCAACGTTGGTTCCGGCGTTGAAGATACTGGTGGCGTAAGCGCGTTCGCGCTTTGGAAACCATTGTGCCGTGGCTTTAATGGCAGAAGGAAAATTACCACCTTCGCTCACACCTAAACTGGCGCGCGCTATCATAAAACCCGTTACTGTGGAGACAACAGAATGTCCCATCGCTGCGAGACTCCAGGCAACAATTGAGACAGCGTACCCGACCTTCGCTCCATAGCGGTCAACGAACCATCCAAAGAAGAGCAGGCCGAAGCCATAGGCGCCCTGGAAGACTGCATTCACGATTCCGAATTGTTCGTTGGTCCACCCTAGCTCCACATCAAGGATTGGTTTCACCAAAGACAGGATCTGCCGGTCGACATAGTTGATGGTCGTGGCTATAAATAACAGGGTGCAGATGGTCCAGCGGTAATTGCCGACCTTTGTTTGTAAACCTTGTTCCTGGATTTCCATACTTGGATCTTAGGTGACTGATCGATTTATTAAAGTATCCGAAGCTGCGCTGCATCAGCTACGAGCCATCCGATTACGAGCTGCGGGTTTTGATGTAAAGCAACCGAAGTTTTAAAGATAAGGATTCGTTTAAAATAATATCCATTTTAACTACGGAAGTGGTGCGTCGCGGGAGGTAGCATAAGACTTTGAGAAATCAAGTTTACCCACCTGGCCGGCCACAAATGTCATTCCCTGAAAAATGTGATTGAGATACACCGGATCTTCATAATCTTTCTTGTTATGGCCGAGCGTGGTAACCCAGACTGTTCCACCGTCAAAATGCTGATACCACACAGCGGGGTAATAGTCAGCAAACTGTGCTGAAAGGGTTTTGAGTTTTTCCATGTCCGCATCATTTCCTTTGACGGAACTCAGGACATGGGCCATTACAACATTGATACCCGGATACATTTCTTTGGTGAAATAACATTCATCTTCTTTCGTCCAGACAGACGGCACTCCGCTTACTGAAGGATGGTCTTTGTCAATTATTTTTACCGTGAACGGCTGGAACTTGGCATGCCACGCGAAACTTCCTCCAAGCATCATTTTAAACCATTTCCAGTTGCGTTCGGTGCCGGTCACAGAATGCAGACCCACAAACCCGCCACCTGCTTCGATATAGCGCCGGAAGTTTACTCTTTGTTCATCGGTATCAAAAACATCATTATTTGTGCTGGGGAAAAGCAGGAACGTATATTGTTTCAGTTTATCTTCTGTAAAGATCGTAGCATCATCGGAGACGTCAACCTGAAATCCTTTTTCACTTCCCAGTTTCTGGATGGCCTTCACGGCGCTGGGAATATTGTCGTGTACATAACCTTTTCCGTTCTTCGTGTACACCAATATCTTAACTTTTTTCCAGGATACTTTTTTCGGGGCTTGTGCTCCGGATATCTGCACGAAAAACATCAGCAGCAAAACGAACAGCGTGACAACATTCAACTTCTTCATAAAAATTTTTGTTTCTGGTTGTATATAAACTTCTAAGTATCGGGAAAAAAATAAAGGAACAAATTACTGTTATGTCCTGGGAGTAAAGCTTGTCTTAACGGTGATCAGGGTGCACGTTTTTCACTTTATCCATCCCGGACAAACAGCCATGATTTCTTTGAGTAATCTTGCAATTTAGTTCGCGTTTTTTTTCACTGTGACCATTGGGGGAGATGCAAAATAATACCAGGCAGCTTCCGCTTTCTCTTTCGTGAACTCACCATTAAACACAACGAACCGGTACTTGAGTATATAGTTCTTGCCTGGTTCCAGTGGCCAATCCATGTCTTTGGTGGGTGAGAAATTAGCGAACATATCACCTCTGTTGCGATTGGCATTTTCAGGCCATATTCGCAAAGGCTCCGGGTGATTGTAGTTTGCCGGGTAAGACATCATCACCGCGCCTGCATTTTCCCCGTCGACCGTACCTTGAACTATACACCACCGCGCTTTGGAACCATCGGCATCCTTGCGCGTTTTGCCTTCCGAAGAAAGTACCTTGCTGTTTTCTTTTGTCCATTGCTCGGTGGCGCGCCATCCCATCCCTCCATAGCGGTATTCAAGTAAGCGCACCGGGCTTCCGGGGCAATTCAGTTGAGCGGTGATGTCGGCAATGTAATAATCTGAATTGTTTCTTGGTGCGTATATCCTGACCGTTTGAACTTCCTGTAGCGCAACTTTTTCTTTCCCCTCTTTAAAGGCCACATGCTCCTGCAAGGCAGAGAATTCTGCAAAAATGTTTCCATTTGTGGTAGAGATAAAATCCGCAAAACGAACAGTTCCCTGTTTTGATTTAAGGTTCCAGAAGTCAACAGTGTCTCCTTCAAACAGCACATGGGTCCAGGGATTCCACAATCCAAAATGGTGGTAATGGTCGGGTGCGTGGATCCTTGTCAGCTCTTGACCATGCGGTGACCACAATGGGTGAATGAAGGCGCTCCTTTTAAAAACGGGATCGATTCCCTTTGGTGGGTACACAGGTTGGGAGTGGTACCGCAGAAGATTTTTATTTTCTGCCTGGATGGTGATGGCGCCAAAATCTTTTACTGTTTTGAGGGAAGGAGGATTTGCTGCGGCGGGGCGGGCTTTGACCAGTTCGTAAACCCGCGTTTTAAGTTTGTCGTCTACGAGCCAGGTAAGTTTGCGATGCGGACCGCCCTCCAGCTGAAAAACTACCGGAATTTTTTCTTTTCCCTGAATTTCGAGGAGGCTCAGAGAGGAATCCGGCAAATGGGTAATAGGATCAAGCATTACCTGCACCGGTATTTCCAGGCCGGCGCTTGTCCGATCCAGGTTGATTTCCAGCGTTGCTAACTTTTGGGCGTAGCTGTACATTGTCGGCAAAAAAAGTATTGCTGCAAGTGCCGTGAGCTTCATACAAAGATCCAGGCATTTGATCATGCGGGATAAAGTAGCCATCACGATTCAATTACATAGGGCCACCGTTGTGATCTCGACAGCATGCTGTTGGCTTCATCGTCGTTGTTGAAGCGTTCTCTCACCGGGTTCCAGTATATTTTGCGACCGAGTTTCATGGTGATGTGGTGAAGCAGGCAAACAGAGCATACGCGATGTCCTATTTCAATAGGCGAAATGGGTTGTTTTCTGGTTTTGATGCATTCAAGCCAGTTTCCGTGCTGGTCGTTGCTTTCATATAAATGGATTTCGTCAGCGCCGATCCTGGAAGTGATGATCTTGGGATCGCTGGCAGTAAGGGCTTTGCTGGCGGGCTGCTTTTCAACGGGGTCACTGGCTGTTGCGCTGTAATTTCCGCGGGTGACGAAGATCCATCCTTTCGAGCCGATGAATTTTATACCGTTCGGAAGCTCATTGGTGACTATCATTTTGACTCCATTTTCGTACACGCCCTCCGTTCGGAATATTCCATGAACATCCCACAAGCCGGATTTGGGGAACTCTGCGGTGCCTGAAATTTCAATCGGCCCGGTGTATTCGGTGTCCATTCCCCAGTGTGCAATATCTATGTGGTGCTGGCCCCATCCGGTGATCATGCCGGCGCCGAATTGTTCGCAGCGCAACCATCCCGGTCTGCCATAACCTTCCTGCGGGTGGACTCTTTTTTCCGTGTAGTAAACATAGGGTGTCGAGCCGAGCCACATTTCATAGTTGAAGTTTGGAGGGATTGGCATCTCCGGTTCTTCTTCTCCGCCCGGATCCCCGGGAAGCCCGACCTCGACGCTACGCAAGTCGCCAATTCTGCCATTGCGAACCAACTCAGAAGCGTACCGGAATTGCGTGGATGAGCGTTGTTGAGTTCCGATCTGAAAGATCCTTCCGCTGCGGTGCACGGCATCGCTTACGGCGCGTCCTTCCGAAATGGTAAGTGACGTTGGCTTCTGCATATAAACATCTTTCCCAGCTTCCACCGAATGGATGGCCAACAAGGCGTGCCAGTGATCAGGCGTGCTGATAATCACGGCGTCGATATCCTTGTTTTGCAGCACTTCACGGTAGTCTCCGTAGGTTTTTACGCCATCGTAGGGTTTTCCTTCCTTTTTGGTGTAATAATCATTAACGTGTTTTTTTGCTTCAGCCACTCTTTTGCTGTCGAGATCGCAAACCGCGATGATCCTGGCAGCATCGTGTTTCCATACGCCGGGCATGTCGTGGTCGCGGGAAATTCTACCGGTACCTATAGCGGCAATGTTAATACGGTTACTGGGCGCGTATTTTCCCAGAACGGATGCAGGGACAATGGTTGGGAAAGCTGTTACCATCAATGTACTTGCAACGGCGCCTTTGGCGGTCGACCGGATAAAATCTCTTCTGTTAATGGCATTTTTTTTACGTTGCATAAGGGAATGTTTAAAGTTGAGTATAATTGATTGCTGGGGTCTGAATTTTCAGTGATGAATCCCGCACGATCAGCTGATGACGCAGCACCACGCGGTGCAGGTCAGCGTTTTCAGGTTTCGCTAATTTACGAATCAAAATGGAAGCGCACACCTCCCCCATTTCGTGTCCGGGATAGTGTATAGTTGTGAGGTTTGGTTCTATGACCGTGGAGATCGGCTCGTTGTTAAAACCACCTACGGCAATTTGTTGTGGAATAGGGATACCGGCCTTTTTTAATTCGCGAATGCAAATCACAGCGGAAGAATCATTGCTGGAAAATATTCCGTCGGGCAAGGGATTCATGTGTAAAATGGATTTAATGGCTTCCAAAACTGCGGTTTCTCCCAGATTATTTACGAAAATGAGGCTCTCATCATATGAAATATTATGATCAGCCAGTGCTTGTTTATATCCGCGAAGCCGTTCGGCGTATACATTCCGTTTGAGGTCGGCGGTGATGTGCACAATGCGTTTACACCCCTGGTGAATGAGGTGTTGTGTCATGGCGTATCCGGCTGCATAATTGTCAATCACTACGCTGGTGCAGAGCGGGTGTTCAAAAACCCGGTCAAAAAAAATCAGCGGAATATTTTTATCCAGGATGACCTTAAAATGCGAGTCGTCCACGGTGTCGTATGCCAGGGAAACCAGCAGGCCGTCCACCCGGGTGTTAAACATCGTCTTGACACTGACGATTTCTTTTTTTTCTGATTCCAGCGACTGGCTGATCACCAGGTTGTATCCCGCGTCATTGACGACTTTTTCTATTCCCGAAATGACCGAGGACATAAAATAACTGTTCAGCCTGGGCACGATCACGCCGATGGTATTGGTGCGGTTCTTTCTGAGATTGCTGGCAAAGTGGTTGTGGCGGTAACCCATTTCCTTTGCCTTTTCCAGGATCCTTTTTTTCGTTTCTTTCCTGATGGCGGGATGGTCTTTCAAGCCGCGGCTGACGGTAGCGGATGACAGACTCAGAGATTCCGCAATGTCGTATATGGTAATCTCTTTTTTATGGCGCATAGCAGAGGGTGGGTCTCATCCAGTGATTAATTTATGTTGGAAAACTCCAGTTATACTATGATCAAAGAATATTAATTTAAAACGGTTGCATTGTTCGACATCGATTGAATGCCCTCAACACAGGCAATTATACAATTTTAAAAAATATTTAATGCAATCGGTTGCAAAATTATTTTAAAATCTTATTTTTAATCAGTGATTGAAGATTACGCTC
This sequence comes from Cyclobacteriaceae bacterium, assembly GCA_040902445.1. Taxonomy (GTDB): domain Bacteria; phylum Bacteroidota; class Bacteroidia; order Cytophagales; family Cyclobacteriaceae; genus Chryseosolibacter. The sequence continues at coordinate 39,983 of JBBDXJ010000086.1, forward strand.
AAATTCTATGAACCCTTTTTTAAGGGATGGCCTTACGAAAACACCGGCGTTAGGAGTTGAAAACCCGTCACGTATTCTGTAGGTGTAGCCATCGTGGATTTCTGATTTTCTTTAAAACCTAAATAGAAACCTAAATATAAAAACCTATGTGTAAAATCTCTACTTTAAAAGCGTTCCATCCCCCAGGATGGAAACGAAGAATGTACCTGCTATTACCCCTTTTGCTGATCTGTGTATTTTCCTTTGCACAGGGTCAGAATGTGACAGGCAAAATAACCGATGCCGAAGGTAACGGCCCGCTGCCAGGCGCCAGCATAGTCGTTAAAGGAGCATCTGTTGGAACGACAACAGATGCTAATGGCGAATACAGTATCGCCGTCGAAGATGCGAATACGACGCTCGTCTTTTCATTCATTGGATACACCAGTCAGGAAATTCAGGTCGGTGGCCGAACCCGCATCGACGTCAGCCTGGCACCGGATATTCAATCGCTGGAAGAAGTTATAGTTGTTGGCTATGGTACGCAAAGGAAAAGAGACCTTACCGGAGCGGTTGCCCACGTTGATGCGGAAGCTCTGCAGACAGAAGCAACTTCGAACATTACAACGATGCTTAGGGGGGCTATTCCAGGTCTTGGAGTCAATTACAACATTTCCGCAAAAGGGATCGGCAGCGCAAGCGACTTCCTCGTTAGGGGGGAAACAACTTTGAGGAAGGATGCAGACAATGATGGTGACTTTGAAGAGCAACGGTCCGCCAACGCTCCATTGATTGTTGTAGACGGAATGATATTCTATGGTGACCTGACTGATATTAATCCTGCCGACGTTGAATCGTTTGATATTCTAAAAGATGCTTCTTCCGCCGCTATTTACGGTTCTCGCGCGGCGAACGGCGTCATTCTCATTACCACCAAAAAAGGCAAGAGAGGAAAACCCATGGTCAATATCTCTGCGAGTACCGGTCTGGCTTACGTT
>JBBDXJ010000087.1:0-40930 GCA_040902445.1 Cyclobacteriaceae bacterium
TTAATTTAATCACACCCTAACATTGTAAGAATTCAGACCGTTTATTTTTAGACTATAAAAATACTTGCGTTCTCAAATTAAGGCAACAAGCGTTGCGTGAAGAGAGGTATTTCGGCATAAAACAATTTCAGACGATGGTTGCATCAAAACCTTATTACCTTAGTAACATATAAATTATTAACTACTCCAACCTTATTGCCTTATTAGACTGCGGGTTGAAATAGAGAATCACACCCTGAAGTCCAAATGCAATTTTTCTGAGATTCACTGTGTCAGCTTTCAACATTTCAAGATCGATGTTTTTTCAGAGTAGGGGTAATAGTGTTGGAAGGTTTCCAAATCAATCAAAACTGATATGCCACAGATCCAGGGTGTTCCATATCTCGGCTTTTACCTCACCGGTATCTTTATATACAAAGTAAATATCATGGGTTCCGAAAACTGGTTGCAGATTGCTTTTCGTTGTTTTCAGGGGAACGTTCTTTTTTGTTGCATCGGTTTCGGGATTGCGTTTCTCCGCGTCAAAAGCTGCCGCGCTTATCACCGGACCTGTAACCGCATCAAGGTGTAATTCGATCTTTCCGGAAACAGATGAGGATACTTCATAGGTAACGCTCTTCAGTTGTGATAGATCAATTTCAGCAAAAGCAATATAGGCACCGGATTTTGTAAACTTCACTACTTCATCATTCACCTTGGATACATCCTTATCGTCGTCACAATTGACCGCTTTAAGTTTCGAATTGCGGATCACGAAATTCTGTTGTGCAGTCAGTGGCCCGATGCTATCTCCGCCATGGTCCCGGTATGCGACCTGTAAAACGTAAGTCCCCGTGCTGTCCTTCCCAGGAACAAAGTTACCTTTCAGCGGTAATTGACTATTTGAATCCTGCCGTCCGAGGCTGAGAATGTATTTAACCATTTCCGCTGTCTCCTCTGTGGTGAGTTGCGGGTGAGCAGACATAGCAGTTTCGCCCCAGTTTCCACTTGCGCCTTTGATGATCTTTTCAGAAAGTATGTTGGCGGCATCGGGATCGTCCTTGTAGCGCACGGCAATTTTTTCATAGCTAGGTCCGATTGAAGTTTCCTGCTGGTGATGGCATGCCTTGCAATCACTCTGGTTGATCAACTCCATTCCACCAAAGAACTGTATCGGACCAGCATCATCGCTTTGAAGCGCTTTTTGAAGATCAGCATAGTCTTTTGTATAATTCAATATTACCGTAACTTCATCAGCAGGTATACCTGCACCAAGCGTGCCATCTTCTTTGTCCCTTACCTTCACCTCATATTGAAATGGTTTGCCTGGCCAATAGAATGATTTATTTCCTTTGGCTTCAAGACCAATTTCAGCCATTTCATTTCCCACGCGCACTTCAATGTCGGCAGTAGAAGATTGCCCCTGGGGATCAATGACTTTCAGTGTGACCTTGTAGGTACCGGGTTGTGTGAAAGTATACTGTGTTGTTTTTCCGGATGCCTGGGTTCCGGCTTTTTCATCGGTCACCCACAAAAAATCAAGTTCATCTTTTTTATCGTAGTCGTATGACCGTGACGCCGAGAAGGTCACAGAAAGTGGGGCAGCCCCGGTGGTGTTATCCGCGTCGATAATTGCAACCGGAGCGCGATTACCTTCATTGTAATCGATGCGAACCAGTCTTGCATCCTTATTTTGCGAAAACCAAAACGTTCCGTACTCCAGCATATAGAGCGCGCCATCGGGTCCGAATTCGAGCTCGATGGGGTGATCAAATTTTGTGGAAGGCATGAACTTCTCGATACCAATCAGGTTTCCTTCCTTATCCATGGTGACAACATTTATCCAGTCGCGCATCCACTCGGCAATAAACAGTTTACCATCGTAGTGCTTCGGAAACTTTCGGCTGTTCTCCACCCATGCAGGTTTCTTATCGTAAAGGTCATCGTAATATACCGGGCCGATGACGGGGGATTTGCCACCCGTTCCCAAATGTTGAAAACGCGAGGACGTGTCGTAGGAATACCATATGAATGCGGGTTGCGCGGGAGGAAGAACTTTATTTCCCGTATTATTTTTTGACTCATTTACCAGGCGTTGAGGATCGAAGAAAGGTCCGATCTTTTCAGTTTCAAAATCAAAATCTGTATAGGGTTGATTATCCCCCGCGAAATAGGGCCATCCAAAAAAACCCGCGTGTCTGGCCTGGTGAAACTCATCGTAGCTGATCGGACCTCGTGAAGGATTATCTTCCGTGTTTTGTCCTACATCACCCCAATACAGGTAACTGGTCTTTTGGTCTACCGCAATGCGATAGGGATTGCGGCACCCCATGGCGAAGATCTCAGGTTTTCCCTGCGAACCATCGCTCGGAAAAAGATTTCCGTCGGGTATGGAATAAGTACCATCGGCTTCAGGTTTAATGCGAAGTATTTTTCCCCGGAAATCGTGTGTATTTGCCGCTGTGCGTTGGGCATCCCAGAATTCTCTTCCGGAACGCTCGTCGATTGAATTGTAATAGCCCGGGTTATGGGGATTGGTATTATCTCCGACAGATATATAAAGAGTTTTGTCAGGGCCAAAGGCAAGTGAGCCAGCGGAGTGACAACACTCCTTGCGCTGCGTGGGGATCTCAATCAATATTTTTTCAGAAGCCTGATCAAAACCAGAAGAACCAGTGAGCTTGAACCGCGAAACTCGCTGAATGGGTTTCTCGCCGGGAGGTGAGTAAAATAGGTAGATGAATTCGTTGGTTATAAAATCCGGGTCGAGCGTGAGTCCTAATAAACCATCCTCCAGGTCGTGGAACACATTCAATTTGGCAAGCTGCGTAACCTGATTCTGTTTATTCTCGAAAAGTTTAATCGCCCCCTTGCGTTCAACGAACAAAATATTTCCATTGGGAAGAACGGCCAGCTCCATTGGTTCATCCAGGCCTGACAGCAAAACGTTTTTTTGAAAACGATTTTCTTCCGGGGTGCTCTTTCCTTTTTTGGTTCGGTTGATGAAGACAATTGCCAGTGCGCCCACTATTACTATGATCCCCAGTCCAAAAATGATATTTCTGACCATAATATTAGATACTTACTCGTGTTAACGGCGCCTGGTTAAAATTAACTGGCGAAAAATGCTCACATATTTATTAAGATACAATTCATATTCCCACTTCATTCACGGCTGGCGCGCCGTTTTCCCAACAGTCCAGGTTATAGCAGGTGGTCTCAGCAATTTCCGTCAGCGCTTCGTGAGTTAAAAAAGCCTGGTGGCTGGTGATGAGCACGTTTTGAAAGGTCATCAGACGGGCAATGACGTCATCCTGTAGTATGTGTTCGGAGTGATCTTCAAAGAACAGACCTTGTTCCTCTTCGTAGACATCGATTCCCAGATAGCCGATTTTTCCGGTCTTCAATGCCGTGATCACATCTTTGGTATTGACCAAACCTCCGCGGCTCGTGTTGACCAGCATCACCCCGGTCTTCATAAGATCAATACGTGTTTTATTTATGATATAGCGTGATTCGGTTGTCAAAGGAAGGTGAAGTGTTATGATATTTGATTGTTTCAATAATGTAGTGATGTCCGTATACTGTACGTTGTAACTAGTCTTGATTTCTTCGTTTTGGTGTGTATCAAACGCCAGGATTTTACAGTTGAATCCGTGGAGTATACGCGCTACAACGCGGCCGATCTTTCCGGTGCCTATGATGCCCGCGGTTTTACCTGACATATCAAATCCGGTGAGTCCATCCAGTGAAAAATTCATATCGCGCACCCGGTTGTGGGCCCTGACTATTTTGCGGTTCAGGGCCAGCATTAAGGCGATGGTATGCTCCGCAATTGCTGCAGGAGAATACTCGGGCACGCGGGCGACCTTTATTCCCAGTCGGCGAGCCTCATTCAGATCTACATGATTAAATCCTGCAGAACGCAACGCCAAATATTTTACGCCTGCTTCATTCAGATTTCTAAGCACTGATGCGGATGCGTCGTCGTTTACGAAAATACAAACAGCTTCACAGCCCTGCGCTAAACTCGCTGTGTCTGGTGTAAGCCTGGTGTCCAGCAAGCGTAATTTGTGGTGCGCCATGGCCTTTTCAAGGGCTTCTCGTTCAAATTTTCGTGTGCTGTAGGTCAATACTTCCATGTTTGATTATTTACCAAGGTTTTTCTCCTTGCTATCATAACCGAGTGCGACGGCTAGTGCGGCAATGGCGCCCGCAGATGTTCCGCCAACTTTTTCAATATTGCCTATCATTTCTTTTTCCTCCAGGTATCTGATCGCGCCTGCATAAGCAATCCTTTTTATGCCAGCGCAATCCAAAACAAGGTTTTTACAACATTGTCCGGCAACGACGTGAATGCATAATAAAAAACAGGTACAGATCACCAGTGATAAAATAGGGCGCATGATTCGAAACTGAGTTTATTAAAAAAATCGGACAAACATAAAGATCCCGCAAAGGTAAATTTTTTTCAGGTGACATGGGATAGGATTCATCGCCGTCTCCATTTCATTGCATTGTTTTTCAGTTATTGTCTTTCGCACTTCGTTGCACGGGGGTCCTTCCCTCCTGCGCTAAGCTACGGCGGGCGCGGCGTTCCGCGCATGCACCGCACAAACCGTCACTCAGGATGATGGTATGGCGGGGGGAGTGAAGGCGCTTCGCAACTAACGGTAATTAACTTCGACGAGGTAATCAGACCCGGGCCTGACCATTACCCATGCATATTCAAAACCTTTGAGAGATTTAACCGCATAAGGGTAATCCTTGCTATCAATTGTCACGGTGTCAATTTTCTTTCCATTAAACGCGAAGGGAATAAGACACGTAAGCCGGCTATCATGTTTCAGAGACGAATTGATCTCAAAGGTCAACTTGTTGTCAGACCATGTGTGATCCGTAAATGTCGCTTCATCTTTTACTTTCAGAAACTCCAAGAGTTGAAGCTCTGTCCAGACCGGCACTCCTTTGCTTGCTGCGTAGTCCAGGGCCTTCATCAGCGGAATTTTCGAAAAGAAATATTCATTGTTGTGCGCTCTCACGCTGATGGTAGAATATACTTCATGATCCAGGCTCCGGTCCATCAGGCCTTTAAAGGCATTGTAATATCCATCCTGGTCTTTGTGTTCCATGTATTGCTGATCATAGACATTGTTGAGCTGCTGATAGATATTGATGATCCTGCCATTTACATCAGCAAATTTCATGGCAAGTCCCGTACCCGTATAGTTACCCTGGTTGGTTCCGAATTCGCCAAGGAAATGCCCGTGTTTTGACCCATTGTCGTAGTGCGCATAATTGCAGTCCAATCCAACACCGTTAATCTCCTCAATTCTTGCCTGCGCGGCAAAATCCCTACTACCATCCGGATTTTTTCCTACCCACACAAACCAGTGGTTGGTCACGGTTTCCATTGAAGGTATTCCGTATGTCACCTTTAACTCATTAAGCAAGGTTTTATAGACACTGTCCATGGTGTTCCAGTCGGGGTCGACTGCCTGTTTGGTGTCATCGGGATGACCGGAGATCTCAAAACCCTTCTTAGTCCATGTGTCGACCCATTCCTTTGAAACAAACTCCACTTCCTTAATATATAGAGTCATCTTTGACCCCTTGCCAGCCACGTCCTGAAATTGTGGTGTAAACTCAACCTCTTTGGAATCTTCGCCGTCATTATTCAGTGTAACCACACATTTCGATGTGTCAGGAAAATACCAGAACCTGGGAATCGGTCTTTTTTGCGTGCTCAAATTTTCGATACAATGTGATAATAGGCGCATCTGTTCATCCGCCTGATTGAGTGTATTTTTTGCCGGGTTGACCCATCCGCCGGTAAACAGATCCATCGCGCGTATGCCCAGAATGCCATCCATTTCCTCACCAGCGTGTTTGTAGTTTCCCTGGCGCGTATAAACAATACTTTTCGGAAGGTTGTACAAAAATGCTATAGCCTTACCGTGACCATGATCACTGCTTACTACAGCCGGCAAATTAGTTGCAGTATTCGCGTCAGTAAACAAGGCCGCGATGGTCCGACCCCCTGAAATATTGTATTTGTCGGCGTCGCCATGGAATTGCATAGTTTCTGTTGTGATACCTTTACCTGCTTCTGTATTTCCATCCACAGCAAGATAGCCTTCGCTCACCACGCCGTCCGCATTAGAAATTCCAAAGAGCGAACTCAGTTTCTTATCAGGGCGAAATGCTATAAGGTTTCCGCCTTCGCTTACATATTCTGTAAGCATTTTTTGTTCCGGAGCATTGACGAGGGTTTCGGCAAGTATGACTATGTCGAATCCTGCGAGGTATTCTGGTGTTACCTTTGAAGCCCCGAGCGAATCGATCTTGAAATCGTTAAAGCCTTCCGTCTTAAGAATTTCGCCGGTGTACAGTCCGAAATTATCCTGGCTGGCCAACAGCAGGATCGGCGATGATCCGCGCGGTGTTTGGGTACAACTGGTCGCGGCGAATGCCGCAGAAAAAATCATTACAAAAATTAAAATCCGATGGTTCATTTATTTACTTTCCGGTTGTGCTTCCAATAAGATCGTGTTGTAAATATCCCGGGCTTTGCGATAGCGCGCCCGCACTGTCTCCTGGTCATGGGTAAAATAGCGGCTCCATTCGCCGCCCGAAGCAGTCTTCTCCAGTACGTTGTCTATCCATCGAATAAAATATTGTGCATCTTCAGGGCTTGCCCGAACAGGTTTGTTGGCGATGGTTATATAAACCGGAGCTGAATGAGTTTGATGGCCATTCTCATCCATGCGTCGGACGCAGATCCAGCTACTCCTCGTGATCTCCGTATTTGCCTTCATCATCAATGGTTCACCGGGTTTTGCAGTTCCGGAGATGGAGCCCAGAACCTTTCCGTTACTTACCAACTCTATCCGTCCCTTCAATTCTTTCGCTACGGTCCATTTTGCCTGAACGGAAATTGATGTCTTGTTTTGAAATTTGATCTCATCACCCGGCGAGTAGTTCCCGTTTATTTTCATGTCGAGAAACTCATTGTGCCCGTTCCTTGACACAACGGTTCTTCCGTCCCGGATACCCTCTATCCATCGGCGATAGGTTAAAGGTTTATCCTTCACATTCACATAGGTCAACAAGGTGCCCAGTGGTTCATTGTCATTACAGGGATAGTCAGTTCCAGCCGCAAGGCCCAGCCTGAATCCGCAGTTCAATAATTTATAATACGCATTGATAGCAGCCTCACTATCATAATTCCCGTTGTTAGGAGAATTAGTCGCATAAACGTCTTCGGAAATAAAATCCATAGTACCGAGCGCGGCCTCAACAGGGTATTCAACAGGGATACAACAGTTCAATGAATTTTGAATCCTGTCATTCAAATACTGGAAATGACAAAATCCGCCGATAGCATCTTGTTTCCTTGACCATTCCAGGATCTTGTAGGGAGATTCGTCCCAGATCTGATGTGCTTCCTTCAAACCCAAAAGGACAAGATGGCCACCCAGCGCTTGATGTTCGAAAGCTGAGTACGTTGCATCCCAATGCCACTCCGCATCCCAATGGACTATGCGACCTGGTTTTGATTGCACAGCATCCTTTCCGCTAACTTTTGGCAGATCAGTCTTGCTGTAGAGAACTTCACCATTGCCCATATCCGCCAGTACAGAAATGACCGATAGATCATTTGGTTCCATCATTTCCAAAAGTTTGCTTTCGGGCAGTACTTCTTTTCCGCCGCAGTTCCGGTGTACATGGATATCACCTGCAAACCAACCGGAAGGTTCAGGTTTAGAAATTCCGATCGAACCTGCTTTCCTTTTCGCAGTAATACTGGTTAATGTAAAAATGCAATTTGGCGGAATTGTCGTGTTGAATGCTTTATCGGACAGAACGATGTCATCACCTTTAAACACATTGTGAGTAGTGTTGGTGTAATACTTTTCAAAACGTCCCGTGGCCGGTAATCCCGTCATTGAAACATGAAGATTGACCGGACTATTTCGTTGATTGACACCTACGACGCTAATTTTTTGGGATGACGAATCATAAAAAGCAACGGTGGACAGGCTGTCGCCCGCGTCGGAAATGAAAATTCGTCGCGCACCCGGAAGCACAAATTTCGAAACCTGCTGAATGGCGTAAAAGTTTTTGCGCGGGTGATAGGTTTTGGTTTCGGGAGCATAGGCGAGCATTCCCCAGTAACTGAAAGAAGAAGGAGCGTGATGTTCGTAATAACTGTCATAACCTTCCCAGGCCAGGCCGGCGCGGGCGCCGTTCTTTAAGAGGTCGAGCAGAAAGCCAACGCTCTTGCTGGCAAAATCATAATTATATTCTCCCAATTTCCCGTCGTCACAACCATTGCACCATGCGTTCCATTCAGTGACCCAATAAGTGGATTGCGGGTAGGGTGAATTTTGAAGAAAATCTTTCAGTCCTTTATAATAGCCTCCATAACTGTGAACACCAAAATGCGCGATCCTCGACATTACAACCGGATCTTCCATTAATGCGGGCATAAATTCCTTTATTGCCTTACCGGTGTGGGCATTGTCCGGTGCAACGATGCGTATGCTTCCCATGATTCCCAGTGCGTCCATACGGTCTGTTAACTTCCGGATAATGCGCGCGTGTTGTTTGGCATCGAGATGTGGTCCTTCGCTGTAATTGTGATGTTCCGATTCATTTGTCGGTGCAATAAGTCCGATCTTCAAATTCTTTGTTTTTATGGCATAGTGAAAAAATGACAGGATCATTTCCACGTATTCATCTTCACTTTCCGCATTAATAACCTTGACACCCATCCACGGAGGTGCAAACCCCATAAAATTGATCATCAGGTTATCGGTGATGCCTCGCTTATTGAGATACCGTATCATATCCCACGCTTTTTGAAACTTCGGCGTTTCGTACAAGTTGTTGTAGTAATCCCAGTTGAATGTCAATGGATCGTTGTTATCATTTTTCTCTTCCCATTTTTCCACGGTTTCAACGATAACTCTCCAGATGGTGGCATTCATTGAATCCAGCAAAAGATCCAGCGCAGGTTCGAGTTCTTTCCCGTTCCAGCTGCGCGTATTGGCATTGACACCAAAACCATCGATCTGCTGCATTTTTTTAGAGCCGTCTATTTTCAGCGAAATAGTTTCAGGATTATTTGTACGCTGACCAAAACTGCAGCTGATGCATGTAAGACTGAATAATACCAGCAAACCAGCACGGATATGGGATGTCATTTTTTGTTTCAAATTTAGATTTTACGAAACTGTCACAGACCGGAAACAATAACTTTTCCCTGGTTCATTCTTTTAATGGTCACTGCATAATCGCCATTACCCAGATCTCTTAAGGTGTATCCTTCCTTGCTCAAGTCAGTGCGCATCGAGATCTTACTGGCTTTTACAGTTACCGAAGAAGGTTTGAAAGCAAGGCGCAAAAATTCTATTCCGGAATTATCGGTTGAAGTGTACTGGACATTCTTTGGCTGATAGGAGACATCCTTTAATACAGTTTCGGAATACAATATATGGTTCTCCCCCGGGGGAGCCCACTCGGGTACTCCCGCAAAAGCGTGATAAAACATCCTGGGTGCTTCACCATAACAATCGGACCACCAGCTGGATATTCCCTTGCTTAAAGGACTTTCAAAAGCCATCCCGTTTTCATCATTGCAATAGGTCACCCAGTTCAAGGCGCGATATGCTTTCTCCTTGTAGGACTCATCGCCAGAAATTGCATACCACCGCGCGCACTCCGCCGCATATCGTGCCGTTTGATAATCCATTTTAAAAAGAAAGTCATCCTGTTCACCGACGATGTTTGCGCCCCACATATTTCCAGGCTCGCCGGGCGCACCGCGGTCAATAAAATACTGCTCGGTCCACTCAATCAACTTTGGAATATCTGACTTCCAGCTTGCATGAAATTCCGGAAAATCAAACATGAGTAATTTGAAATTGCTTGCGCTCAGATTGCTTCTGTAAGTATGGCTTTTAACCGCGTTATCGGAGTGGCCATCAGTCCAGTAACCTGTTTTCAATGGAAACTTTAAAAGAAAGTCTTTCACGTAGGAACATGCCTTCTTGTAGGCATCAACATTTCCTAATTTCGCTTTGGCCAGCGCATCAAGCAGCATATAAGCACCAGTCCAGTTCGCACCGTACTCGGACGTTGCTTGTCCACTGTCCATGATCACGAGATAAGGCCACGGCGAATGCGTGGCAGAACCAACGCGGACTTTTTTTGCGAGGGTATTGGCGACATTCACAGCCGCAGTCTTAAATTTTTCTTTTCCTGTGTATAAGTATAACCGATAATAAGTCAATCCTATTTCACTGGCATGGTCGACCTGAATTTCATGAAGCGCAAATCTTTTTGCACTGGTAAAACCCCGGTACAGAGTATCCCCGGCGTTTGTAGTGGTATAGGGAAAATTCGCCCATGAAAAACTTGCCGGGCTTGTTCCGTGTTCCATTACATAAGTGGCAAATTTTTCAATGATATTCATTACGCTGGTGTCGCCGGTGTAAGCGTAATACAGCCGCGCCGATTCAAACCAGTTGGGAATTTTTTCGCCTATGTCATTCATCCAGACATCCGGCTCGAGGGTTCCATTCTTTGGCCTGTATGCGCAATAAAAGTAATACTGGGGATACAGGGATCTGGGAGCGGGCCCCGGACTCGCCGGAACTTTGTGTTTAATAAAATTCCACCGCTGATGAAGGAAAAGGTCATAGGCTTTGGATTGTGGTGTTGTCCACGGAATAATCTTTTCCTGATCATCGAGAACAACCTTATGCGTATTCTCCTGAAACCTGATCTTTGCTGAATCCACCTCATCGCTCTGCGCAAATCCAGCCCATTGTATTGCAGCGATCAGGGCAACCGTTAGGAAGATCGTATTCATCACCGGCACCGATTGTTTATTCCGCCAAAGGGTTATGAAAAAGATACTGTTTGTCATAAATTCATTTTAAGGGATGATGATTTCGCTTTACGCCTCATTTGCTGATGGATACTAAATTTTACGGAGTATTTATGGCTGCACAAAATCTCGCTTTCGGCTGACCTGCCGCATAGGATATTCCCGTCTGCTGATCAATATAGATCATTGAAGGCATGGCAATGGAATTCTTGGTTACGGTCACTTTATGCCCCCTCTCAGTAAGAATGTCAATTGTTGACTGATCGGTTGGATTGATCTCCAGGTGGTCGATCTCATTTACGTTTACCCCAGCGTAATTCTTAAATCGCGCTTTGGGATCAGGCGATGGGTTGAAAGAATCCTCAAGGTGATAGGTCTTGAAACGCGGGCCGGATATGGCATCTTTTGGTTTCATGTCAAACTCGATTATATCCAGCAGTAACTGTAGGGATACCTGATCCTGCATCTCTCCTCCCGACACGCTCATGCCAATTACGGGTTTACCGTCCTTCAATACGATCGTGGGGGTAAGCGTGATGCGCGGTCGTTTGCCTGCGTGAAGCGAATTGGGATGATCTTTTTGGATGTTGAGGCTGGTCAATCTTGTATTGTGGGCGATACCGAGGCTTTCACAAACGCCATATTCCGGGTTGGCGCTCGGAGTCGTAGCTACGACGTTACCCCATTTGTCTGCTACAACACACGTGGTTGTGCCATGTTCTCCTGGCCAGTGTTGTCCGGGGCCCGCGTCAGCTTTCATTTTATATGGGTCACCGGGGCGGATCGTTTTAGAAGCTTGCTTCATATTTATCAATGGCCACCGGATGCTGGTGTATTTATCAGAAAGCAATTCGCTTATGGGCACCTTTGTAAAGGTCGGATCACCGTAATATTTATCGCGATCTGCGAAGGCAAGTTTCATCGCTTCAACGGTGGCATGAATATAGTCTGGCGAAAAATGGCCCATAGATTTCAGGTCAAACTTCTCAAGCAGGCGCAGTGCCTGTAACAAGGCTGGTCCCTGCGTCCATGTATTGCATTTATTCACCACGTAACCACGATATTGAATTGCCACGGCTTCTTCCATTCGTGTTTCGTGAGATTCGAGGTCAGCTTTGCGCAGAAAACCTCCCGAACTGATGTAATAATCATTAAGCTCATCGGCGATATCGCCTTTGTAAAAACGATCTCTCGCTGCCCGGATCTTTTTTTCGCGATTTCCTCCGGTACCTCTTTCCGAGTCAATCATTTTTCGAAAAGTAGTGGCCAGGTTTGAATACCAGGTTTTTCCGCCGGCATCAAGTAATGCAAGAGCGGAAGTGATGATTTGTTCAAAAGACATCGTTCCCCGCCGTTCAAGTGCAGTCAGACATGTGCTGACGGTGCTGGGCGTTGTCGATGATTTTATGCCTCCGCGCTCCGGACCATTTAATTCCGGGATGCCGTTCTTATAGTACCATGCTATTGCACGCGGATCTTTCGGCGCGCCTCCCATACCATTAAAAACATTTACTTTCCCATCGCTGGCATTGTAACACATGAAGGGGGATTCGCCTCCAATGCTGAAGAGTCCGTAGTCAGAAATTGCGAGATTGAAGATCATTGCAACTGCACTATCAACGGCATTACCTCCCTTTTCAAGGATATTAATTCCGGCGATAGCTGAAACTTTCGGACCGCCAGCCACTATGCCACCATTGCCTGATGCATGCCACGTCAATTCCGGATCGGCTGGTGGCGGCGTTCCCAGAATGCGATGATGCGCCGCACTGCCAAGCAACCCCAGTGCAGACACCTTTTTGATAAAATCTCTTCTGTTATTCATTTTGTTATTCGTAAAGAATTAAAGCTTCTAAGGATTTAGTGTTTTTCAAAATGTGCAACTAAACAATCATTCCTGTCCAAACATTTTACTTTTCAATTAAAGAGGATGACAATGCCTTTACTTCAGCTCAAAGCAATTATTATTTTAGATATTCTTTTCCACTCTATTATGTCGAACTGAGCAGCACGCTAACGTCAACACCGGCCTAACCTTATTACCTTCGCAACGACGAAGTGCTTTTTATCCGACCTTATTACCTTATTGAGCACGCACAGATGATTTATGAAAGTTCTAAACGTTGAAAACATGCGAGCCTTGCTCAATGGCTTTCGACCTCAAGGTGATATGCTTTTATTTTCGCTTGTAGTCAAATAAGCTAATAAGGTTGGTTTAGTTGAAATTGCCGTTGTTACTAAGGTAATAAGGTTTGCTCTCTTAATGCGATTCGAACCTTTAATAATAAACTAAAATTTTATTCAAAATATTCATCGATCTCACGTCTTCCAATTCACTTTATTTGTCCACGTTAAAAGAATTGACCAACGGTAGCACATCGCCATCAATTGATTCCTCACGTTCATCCGCCATGCATCTCGTCAATAACCAATGCTCGGTATGTTCCACTTTGCTTCCAGGCAGCATTTTAGTCAACGGGCCAAGCGTTTCTATTTCAAGGAACCTTGCGTTGATATAAATTTCGTTATTACACCCGTAATCAGGGTATACCGCCCCTGGAATAAAATCAAATTTTTTGATCAGCAGTTCTCCGTTGAGGCAATAAGCGGCCCAGCCTTGTTTATTTAAAACTCCGATCTTCTGTTCTGATGAAGAGGAGCTATCCTGTTTTGCCTGAATATATTTTGCTCCCCATATCCATCGCGGATCATTCATTTTTGTAAACTGCCACAGTGCCAGTGGTCTTGCGGGAAGCAAATAATCATCGCCTTCTCCGTATGGCTCCTGCGGGATAATAGCTCTTCCACCCTGCGCAAGCATCGAAAGCGCCCATGGCCCTATTTCGACGTGGTCTGAATTTTGATTGACCAGGCGGTGTAATACTTTTACTCTATTCGCATCGGGTGACAGGCTGATTTCCATTTCTTTCACCATCCCGGAAATAAATTCTCTTGGCTGTGTCAGCCGGATGAAATTATCCCTCACCTCAAACTCAACCTTTTCGTTGTCGGGATTGTAGCTGAACGGCATGGCCTCGGGCGCAAGCCATAATCTGTGGCCTCCGTAAATACGCCAGTCATCGCCTCCAATTTTACCGGCATGTTCGGGCACGAGGTAAAAAAAATTCTGTTTATTAGTAAATCCCAACCTGACGATCCTCGGTCCGATATCCGTGGTAACGATCAGTTCGATCTCATCATTAAACAATCTCAGGCAATTAGGCCACCCGTTGTATACTAGTTTTTCATACATAAGATTCCTGGCCGTGTCGCGATAAAATCCTCAAAGCTTCACACCAAATTTTCGAATAACATCCGGGTTCAGTTCAATACCCAATCCCGGCTTTTGAGGTACGTCTACAAATCCGTCTTTTTGAACAAAAGGAGTCGCCAGCAATTCCTTGCGGATACCTGATTCAGTGACGGAAAACTCCAAAAACGGCGCATTCGGAGTTGCGGCAATAAAATGAATGGATGCGGCAACAAGCACTCCGGTTTTAAAAGCATGTGGAACACACAAAATATTCTTGTCAGCTGTCATGGTAGCAATTTTTTTTGCTTCGGTTAACCCTCCGCAACGCGATATATCAGGCTGCACGATATCAATGTGAGTTTCGTTAATTAATCGCGCGAAGGCGAGTCTCCCGCTTTCCTCTTCCCCGGTTGCAATGCGCATGGTTGTGGATTCAGCCAATCTTCTATATCCTTCATAATCTTCGGCAGGAAGCGCTTCTTCCAACCAATAAATATTTAGTTGCTCCAGCGCCTTTGCAACATATATTGCTTCCTTAAGGCGATATCTTTTGCCAAAATCGATCATCACCTCAACCTTATCGCCAGCAGTCTTTCGCGCAGTTTTGATCAGTTCAATGTCCTTGTGAACATCGTATCCCAAAGGTCCCCATCCAAGTTTGATCGCTGTAAATCCCTCAGATACATGTTTGCTTACTAATTTTTTTACTTCATCAACAGTATCGGGCATGAGCGCGCTGGCATACGCGCGTACTTTATCGGTATAACTTCCGCCCAATAATTTATGCACCGGTTTCCCGACAGACTTGCCCATTATATCCCACAGAGCCATATCAATGCCGCTCATGACGTGCATGACAGGCCCGAAACGACCATAGTAATAGGTCTTGTTCCACATGTCATTCCATATCTGTTCATAGTCAAACGGGTCTGCACCCGTTACTACCTCACGCAACCCATAACAGGTTCCATGCGACATGTATGCATCAATCACCGCTTTCCCTACAAATGGCGCGGTATCCACTTCACCATATCCTGTGATGCCTTCATCTGTCTCTACCGTTATAATTAAATCATCCTGTGTGCCATCCGCAGCCGTTGAAATTTGCGGCAACCTGAGAACAGTAGCCGTCACGTTTGTAATTTTCATTCGTACTTATCTGTTTATAATGAGTTTATTCTGGCTTCAAACCGTTGGGTCAGCTGTTTTCCGCCACCTTGCTTTCGCCTACTTTTACTTTCTTGGTAAACAATACCAATAACTGTTTTTCATAAACGGTGACCATCAATGTGTTGATGACAATGATAACTCCACCCATTATCATGACGCCTGTTATTTTTTCATTCAGTAAAACAACACCGAGCAGGCTAATGAAAAAATCAGACCTGATGATACCCGGTATTATTCAAAATTAAAAATCTATTATTTCGGCGGCATGCCGGATCCAAAACCACCATCTACAACGTAAGCGGATCCCGTGACAAAAGAAGCGTCCTCACTCGCCAGGAAAACTGCAACCTTCGCTACTTCTTCCGGTTTACCAACTCGCCACAATGCATGCAATTTGCCTGCGTCCAGGCGGGACTGCGCCGGATCCGGTTGACTTTGAAAATATCCTTCGGCGAGACCTGCATCAATGTATCCGGGACAAATGCAATTAACCCGGATACCTTCATGTCCGTGGTCGATAGCCATGGCTTTTGTAAGTCCGATGATGGCGGATTTGGTGGCGCAGTAACCTGCACATGATGGCTCGACATAAAATCCATTCACCGACGACATGTTAATAATACTTCCTTTTGTGATTTTCAGGTGCGGAAGGAATAATTTGGAACAAAGAAATACCCCGCCAACGTTTACCGCCATTTGAAGATTCCATTCTTCGAGGGTGGTGTCGGCAATGGTTTTGTTTATCTGCACAGCCGCGTTATTGACCAGTGTATCGATCCATGAATATTCCTTAATCGTTTTACTGACAAGAGCCGCGACAGAATCAGGTTTTGAAACATCCGCTTGACAGGCAAACGCTGTTCCATTAAAAGACTGTATCTCTTTTACCGTCTGTTCTGCCGCCCTTAAATTAATGTCGGCTACGACAACTGAGGCGCCTTCTTTGGCAAATTCTATTGCGCAGGCCTTTCCTATTCCCGACCCGGAACCTGTTATGACTACACAACGATCTTTCAGTTTCATAAAACGTAGATTATAAAGCCTTGTATTTATCGTACACTTCCCTCAGGGTTTTTCCCGCGAGCAGTTCATTGCGCGATAGATTTTCCGCATGAACTTTTTCCTTTGCCTTGTGCACTACTGCCTGTTCAATTTTTTTCGGGATAACAACGATGCCATCAAAGTCAGCAAAGATCAAATCTCCGGGATTAACCTGTACATCACCACATTTCACAGCTACATCATAACCAATAACAAGACCACGGCCTTTTGAATCCAGCGGTCGGATGCCTGCATAAAAAACAGGAAAATTCATTTCGATGATCTTGATACAATCCCTTACCTGACTGTCACAAACACATCCCGCAACCCCTTTGCGTTTTGCGATGGTTGACATCAGTTCACCCCAGGGTGCATTGGTACCATTGAAGTCAGTGGAATGAACAACTACCTCGCCTCGCTTCAGAGAATCCATTGCTGCGATCTCGAGCCCATAGGGATTCTCCTCATCGATGTAGTCGACTTCCTTCCACTCGAATGTTTTTGCCCTGCCGATGAATCCGCAGTTTCGCATATCCGGCAGCAGAGGGCGAAGGCGGTGATGCATAGCCTGGTGTCGATAACCAAGTTCATCAAGGATATCGCATACTGCGGCCACGTACATATTTTGTCTTATAAAGTCAAAGAGGGATGAGTCGTCCCCGGGATTTTCCATCATGCGGGTAATTTAATATGCGAATAAACAAAACGTTTTACCGTCTATCATGGAAAAGTTTGAAAAGTTTGGAAAGGTTGAAAGGGGAAAGGTTGCCCACCCCTCTCCAGCGCGGCATCCTGAGTAGGTTGTGCGCTGGGCATGCGCGGAACGAAGCCCGTCCAAACAAGAAAGTCGCTGCGAGATTTAATTTGGCTAAAGCCGAGTACATGTCGGATCATTTTAGTCCACGGCCTAAAGGCCATGGCAATTGAAGGCATCATATGGTACTTGTGAATCCTACGGTTTCATGATCTCCAAAGATCCGAGATGATAGTTGATCAGATCCATGTCCTCTTCTGTAAGTTCAACATCAGCTGCCTTTGTATTTGCAACGGCCTGCTCGGCATTGCGGGCACCTGCCAAAGCAATGGTAATGCCTGGCCTATCGATCGTCCAGCGAAGTACGAGTTGGCCCATGGTAATGTTCTTTTTATCGGCCAGTGGTTTTAGCTTGCGGAGAAATTCATTTGTGCGGCGGATGTTTTCGTCCGTAAAGAAATACAATGCCGCCCGATGATCACCTTCCTGGAATGCGTAACCTGGATTCATTTTGCCCGTGAGTAGGCCGCGCTCCAGCGGACTATACGCGAGGATGGCTTTGTTGTTGGCCATGCAATAGGGAATGACTTCTTTTTCAATTTGAGGTTTAACCATGCTATAGGGCACCTGGTTGGAGACGATAGAAAAATACTTTTCTGCCTCCTTCATCTGCTCAACATTATAGTTGGAAACACCGGCGTAGCGCACCTTTCCCTGTTCAATAAGTTTCGCTATTGCTTCCATGGTTTCCGATATGGGCGTCGTTGAGTCCGGCCAGTGGATTTGATACAAGTCGATATAATCCGTTCGAAGCCTGCGCAAGCTTTCCTCACACTCTTTTATAATACTATCGCGCCCGGAATATTTGTAGACGTCAATGTCTTCGCCCTCATTCGTTTTACTTTTGAACGCAAAATCACCACGGGTGAGATCCCATCGCATACCGTATTTTGTCAGGATCTGAACTTTTGAACGCGGAATATCCTTCAGGGCTTCTCCTACAATCTCTTCACTTGTTCCCTGACCATAAACAGGAGCGGTATCAACGGCGGTAACACCAAGATCAAAGGAAGCGCGGATAGCTTCAACAGCATCTTTTCGTTCAGTTCGTCCCCACATCCAACCTCCAGCAGCCCATGCGCCAAAAGTTATAACCGGTAATTCAAGGTCCGAGTCTCCGATTTTTCTGTATTCCATAGAAAAAAAGTGTGTTTAGGAATGGCGGTAATTTTGTCGATGGTCCATTGTCGATAGTTGTTATGGGCTTTTTCTCGCCTGTTTTACTTCTTCGATACTCACCGGTCCTTCCATATTTTCAAAGCTACCTCTCACAAACGTAAGCAAATCCGCGATTTCCTGATCGGTCAAAAAATCAAATGCAGGCATGGGATTGGCATAAATCTCACCCTTTATCTCTACGTCCTGTAAGCCGTGCGTGATAATTTTAATGAGCCGCGTTTTATCCCCGCCCACAAAAGTTCCCTTTATTAAAGGTGGAGCGAGGTGTGGCACTCCGCTGCCATCCGCCTGATGGCATGCCAGGCAATTTTGTTCATAAAGGAGCTTCCCCCTGTCTATGGACGAGGCTGGCTCTGCGCCTTCCTGCGCGATGATGTTATGGCTAATGACGGAACCAAAAACTATAATGATCAATCTGATTAACTTCATGCGGTCAACGGTTCGCACCCTGATAGGTAATTTTATAGATAGTTCCTCTTACATCGTCGGATACATACAACGCTCCATCCGGACCCTGTGCAAGACCGCAGGGTCTGTGTTCCGCCTGACCGGGCGCCTCAACCTGTTCCATGCCCGCAAAATTGTCGGCGAAAAATTTCCCATTCACCCGAGGGCTTTCCGTTCTCAAATGGAACGAAGGCGACGAAATATCCTTTTTGCATTTCGGGCTCTTTTGTGCCTGGCCATCTTTATCCAGGTCCTGCAAGTATACGATTCCGTTTCCGTCCCTCAACTTTGCAAGTTAATATAATTGATGCTGCCTGTCAGCAACAGAAACTGCAGCGATGGTTAATCCAGAAATAGTTTGTTCGCTGATAGCCTTACCGCTGAAATTTCCAAATTTAAACTGTACGCAAACATGCCTATTCTGATCGATTTCGGACAGAGGAATTCCAACGCCAGACTATTTTATATAAAAAAAGACTGCCAGAAATCTGGCAGTCAATTATCATTGGGTAATTACTTAAAACCTAAATAATGATTATTCTCATATGTGAACTATTGCGGCTTTGTAATCGCATTGCTATCCAATACAACTGCCGTCTGGGCCAAAGCTCTGCCGTTAATTGACGCGGTTGTTTGAAAGGTGATACCAGTCTTCGACAATATGATACCTTCGAAATGAGAGCTCGTACCAAACGTTGCCTGACCTGCTACCTGCCAGAAAATATTCTTTGCCTGTGCTCCACCTGCCAGCGTAACATTTACTGCTGAACTCGTAAGCAGGTCACCAGAGATCTGGAAGATCCACACGTCATTTGCTCCGCCTGAAATAACTACGTCAGAAGGTAATGTAACGGTACTCGTCCATTTATATAATCCGGGTGAAAGCGTTTTGCCACCAAGGTTTCCGGTTGCCAGTTCAGAAAAATCCGGTGAAGGACGGCCGGCTGCATCGTTGTAAGCCGTAATCATATCACCTACAGCTGTAGTGAGATTTATCGGAGTAGGATCTGCCATATCCGCGGCATAAACTTTACCAGTCACCTGTGCAGATGTCGCATATCCTGTCGCATTAGTCAGGGCCAAACCGGTGATGTAGGACATTGCTGCAGGACTGATTGCCATGTCACCAGTGATAGCAGAGGTAGAGCCGTTGTTGATCGCCGACTTCGCCAGGATTACATAATTGCCGGAAGTTCCAAGATTCACCGCGGCAAGGGTCGACGCGGTGCCCCCTGTGGTAAAATCTGTTACTATATTGGACGCAAGTGCATTACCTGCAATGTCCTTTACACCGGTTTTTATAGTCGCCTTGTAAGCAGTGTTGGCGGCCAAAATAGATGCAGGTGTGAAGGTGGCGGTTGTGCCCGAATAACTTACTGTTCCCGATACCGCATTTGTACCTTCTTCCAAAATTATATTTGTATTGTTGACTGTTGAAGGATCCATTGGTTCACTGAAAGTAAATGTGATCACTTTGTTACGCGCAATACCCGTTGCATGGTTAAGCGGGTCCATTGTATTTACTACTGGAAGCAAAATATCTGGTGCGACAGCAGTGGTAAAAGTCCACACATAATTATTCGCAAGAGGATTGCCCCTGGCGTTTTTTACACCCGTAGAAATCGTGGCAGTGTAAAGTGTATTGGGTGCCAGGTCTGCGGAGGGGACAAATGAAGCCGTCTTATCGGAATAAGCTGTTGTTCCGGCAACACTGGTATTGCCATGCTTTAAAGTGAAAGTCGTATTGGTGATGGATGAAGGGTTCATTGCCACATTGAATGTGAATGAAAGAGCACTGTTGACAGCGATATTCGTTGCTTTGTCAACAGGGTTCGTTGAATTAACAGAAGGAGGAACTGCAGGATCCTCATCCTTTTCACAACCTGCCAATACAACCATGATCATCAGGATGGCTGTTAATACTCTTGTAAAGGGGAATAATTTTGAAAGTTTCATATTTTTTTTAGTTAGTTATTTTTTCATCCTCCATTAACTTCTCAGGACACGATGCAAAGATCTGTTCCTGCCGCTTGGAAACGTTACAAAGAGTTGAGAGAGTATTACACATATCACTGATGCGGTGAATGGTGAGTGGGTGCGCGCGGCTGGGCTGTGTTGTGTTTCATCGCGTGGAGCGTGCGTGAATTTTGTGAATGGTGAATTACCTTCAGTTGGTGCCGAGCAACAAAAAAAAGAGCGTCGCTTCTCTCAGCAACGCTCTTTCATAAGATCTAAATAATACTCTATGGATTCACGATTGTATTTCCTGCCATGGTGATGGCACCCGTTCTGGCTAAACCTCTGCCTTCAAGTGTAGCTCCGGTATTGAAAGTAATGGATTGCATTGCGAGGATAGTGCCTTTGAAGACCGAAGTGGTTCCAAATGTTGCTGAACTTCCAACCTGCCAGAAAATATTGGAAGCCAGTGCTCCACCGGTGAGGATCACTTTTCGTCCGGATGTGGTAGTTAAGGTCGACGCAATCTGTATTATAAAGACGGCATTTGAATTTCCTTTTGCATCAAAAGTAAGGTCACCCGATGAAATCGCTAATGAAGATGTCGATTTATAAAGTCCGGGAGTAAGGGTAAGTCCTCCGATATTCCCTGATAAGGTTACGATATCAGTTGAGGTTCTTCCTGCGGCGTCGTTATACGCGGCGGTTAGATCAAGTTTTGCCTGATTGGATATGGCATCATTAATATGCTGGGTGCCGGTTAAAATTCCAGGAGGAAATCCTCCAATAGAAGAGCCTGGGCTCAACCCAATATCACCTGTGATGTTGGTCGCACCTGTATTGGTAATCGTTGACCCCGCAAGAATCACCAGGGCGGATGAGCCAGCCAGCGACACTGTAACCTGGTTTGTTGTCTGAACCGGGATGACAACAGGGTTTGCTTTAACAGGTTCAGGGTCGTTATTATTGCAGCCGGCAAAGAAAACAACCGCAGTGATTACAAGGGTTGTTAAAAATCTTGTCGTTTTCATTTTCTTGGTTTTTAAATTGTGAATGGATTTTCACAACACGACAAAGGTGGGAACTTTACTGCCGTCAGGCGTTACAGATGTAATTAAATTAGTTACAGAAATCACGCATTGAGGGTGTGCGCCTGAAAGGCTTTTGCTTCGCTGGTGATAACTTCATTAATTAGCTTAAGCATGAATGTTTGCTGGCAATAATACTAAACATTACTGATCACTACTTTCGGAATCCAGCCAGTACGTTCAATTAACCTGCTGCCTTGGGGGGAACTCTAGTTTGTGGGGGGATAAGTTCTCTCTCGAAATAAACCAATAATTTATGGGAAGGGTCGTCTGCCGGCTGGCAGTAATAGATTCTTTTGTAGTATCGGTTAATAAGTAAATCGCGATCCGGCGCCACCCTTGCAGTAATCAGACTGCCCTCCTTGAATAAATTATCCATTTTCAGGAAGATAACCATAATAAGGCTGGAACTCTAATTAAGTGGGCAAGTAGCGGGCCGCAAGTATAAGTGAGCCTGGGCCTTTTTTACGATACTTTTTTTTGACGAAAGGAATTTTGATCAGGTCAGCGGACTGTCGGTCGACAACTTTCCGAAAGACAGAACTTTCGGAAAGCTGCTTCCGGAGTTATTATTTCTTAACCTGTCCCAAAATTTTTTCCTTTACCACACCACCGATACTATCCTTCGTCTCACGAATGACTTCGCCAATGTTATGCTTGGCATATTGCGTGGCTTTGCCCGATAAATCCTTGATAGTAGTGGTAGCAGAATCGAGCATTTGTCTTCCTTTTTTCGTATTAAGAACGCTTGCGACAATCACACCCACCGCTGCGCCGCCCAAAGCGGCCAGTAAAATATTATTTCCCCTTGTCATAGTTATTTAAGTTTATTGGAATTATGTAAGTATACTCCAAATCGATAATTTTTATGCCGCTATCAGGATCTCGCCAAAAAAGAAACTAAATATTCTGTTAGCAGGCATTTAAAAAGCCAAATGAATCAGCAGAAAGATAACGGCACCGATCCTCGTGGATTTTTTTACCGACCATTTCCCGGATTCATCAAATGCCTCAGACGCGTGGAACTCTAGAGTTCCGCGCGCATAGCACCGGCAATTGAAATTTTGAAATAGGCCTTGGCATCCTCCCCGGGCCATGGAGCAACGTTTTATGTGCTTTTACCCTGATTAGTTCTGATTTACCGGATGCGAAGGTCTATTAACCTGCTGGGCTATTTTTTCCTTTACAGCAGGTCCCAGTCTATTGGTTGCTTCCCCAACAATCTCCCCAATGCTATTTTTGGCAAATTCTGTTGCCTTTCCAGTAAAATCCTTTAGTGCGCTCGAAGCAGAATTCAGCAGTTGTTTTCCTTTTTCTGTGTTCAGATAATTAGCAAGTAAAGCAGCGAGGACTGCGCCTGCAATTGCGGCCAGCCATATATTATTTCCCTTATTCATAATTTATTGTTGGTTAAATTTTAAAGAAATATTTCTGCTTAACAGGTATAATAATTTCATGCCTTGACGCTCCGTTCGGGGCGCCTGACAATCGCTGAAGCTCGTTTGATTGACACTTGCCGCATGCCGGTCTTTAAGGTCGCCGGGTAGTTGGGAAGTTTTAGCGCAGGTTGGTCAATTGGAAACATTAACTAATAGAATTCAACCAACACAAGTCCCCATCCATCCACCGCTTGATGACCGTGACTTCTTGCGGGTAGCCATCGCGGGCCATTCAAAATGATTTCTTTTGCCCTGTTGTCCAGTGTGGGGGTGGCACTTTGTTCAAAAGCCAGATCTGTTAACAAACCCTTTTTTGTTACCCTGAATAAAAGTTTCACGTGGCCCAGATCATCACTGACAACTTTTTTGGTTTCCGATCTCACGTACTCGTGAAATTTTTCAAAACCTTCTTCGGGCATTGGTTGCAAACTTGTCGCATCGTACATAAAGGTTTCCCCGTTCAAAGTGCGCGACTTTCCGCTTATGAGTCTGCCTCTGTAATAATTTTCTTCATAGTACATTTCACCGTTCGGGTGATGCCCATACCAATAGCCCTCCTTCAGGCCATGGCGATATTCGCCTTCAGTGGCAATGGCCCCGTTGGGATAACGCTGAATATCCCTTCCGTTGCCATCAATTACAAGCTGGTTTCCAAGACTGTCCCAAAGGTTTTTTAAGAAGTAGCTATTGTTGTAAAAAACTTCCGATGCGATTTTTCCGTTGTCGTGATACGTTTCCCATTTGCCCACGGGCTTGTCATTCTCATAGCGCCCCACAGATGTATAGGTCTTGTGATCGGAATAATAAAGGAAGATGCCATCGCGTTTGTTCTTTTTATACGTGCCTTTCATCTGGTGGTCGCCGTTGTTATAGTAATCTCTTACCATACCATTCCATCGGCCAAGCGAGTCCCTGAAGCCAATTCGGTTGTACATGGCAGGTGGTGAAAAAATTTCCATCCAGTTACTATCATATAAAACTTTCACCATTTGTTGAGGATCGGGCGGTGGCTCTTCATGACCATTTATGCTGAAGTTCAGTTTGTAATCCAGGTCGAGATACCGCGACATTATTTCCTGCACATGTTCAACACTATCCAGATAAACGAAAGACTCACGCTGGATAGCGGCTTTCCTGAAAAGATTTTCCTGTTTGCGCATGCGTATATACTTTCTCAGTTTGAAAGTATCGCTTGCCAATTGCGATGAGGGTAGCTTAATCCGATTAAGCCTTTCCAGGGTAGCATCCCATTGATTAATATTTTTGTTAAAAACGTTGAGGCATTGATCCTCCGGAAGCTTTCGCTTCAACCTGTTCCTGGTTGAATCTTCCGCGGCGATCACTTGCTGAAAAAATTTGAAGTAGCTGACCTGATATCTTGGCAAACCAAAATAGGTGACGAAAAAGAGGGGTATGAGAAAATATTCGATCTTTATTCTCCGGAATGCAATACCCCCACCTTTGGCCAGCGAATACAATCCGATGATCAGGCCAGCGCCCAGGCCTCCGAAATGTGCGGCATTATCCGCGTTTACCGATTCTGCGATGAGCAGATTGATAGCAACAAAAACACCAAAGTTAATAAGTATGGGAATTAAGGACCTCCCTGTCTTACGACTGAGATAGATGTTAATGATCAATGAAAATCCGAACAAACCGAAGATGGCCCCGGATGCTCCGACGCCTATTGAGAAAAGACTCCAGTACAAACTGTTGAGCGCAGAGGCCAACCCTGAAAAAAAATAAACCGCGAGAAACTTTTTCGTTCCTGTGAGCCCTTCAACCTGAAATCCAACAGAAAAAAGCGCAGCCATATTTACTGCAATGTGGATGATGCCTCCATGCAAGAACATATGGGTAAAGATCCGGTACCATTGCTGATCCAGGGTCAGGGGATTGAACTGCGCGCCGAATTGCAGAAGTTTCAAGGTCCACCCGGGACCATCAAAAGATCCGGCTTCCAGATACGTGAAAATAAAAACGGAAATATTAATAACGATCAGCCCCAGGGTGGCAGGTATTCTCTTAAACGCTTTCAACGAGAAACGTGGGGATTCCAGTGTTTTTGTTGGAGACATTAAAGCAAAAATATGAGTTTGGAGCATAGTAGCAAAAGCTGTTACCAGGTTTCCTGTTGCAGGTAAGATTAGTCCGTCGTAACTGAACTCGTAGCGGTCGGTTTCATCGATACTGTAACCATCTTTCCTCATTCCGTTCTGGATGCAGCGCGCACAGCCGTCTCACGGTTCCCATAAAAAAAGTCCGCATCCACCTAATTGACTGAAGCTGAATCATTCTTCTCACACTATTCCTTGTTATGGTCCTGCATCCACATAAAACTTTTTCCGGGCATGGAATTTTTAATCCATCTGTGAAAAAAGACTTTTGAGCGATAAAATCAGCAACTGAAAAGAATTTTCCTCAAAAGCCTGACATCAATCATTTGTACCTGCCGGTTATTTGATAATTACGACGATACCTAACATCGACTGGTAATGTTTGGCAATCGTTCTTTGTCTGATTGTAAACACTTAGCAAGGTCGCTCAGGGTTTTTCGTTTCGCTACTTGATAAGCACCGCAGCCGGTGAGAGACTAAATCTAAACTAATCTTGAATGTTCAGTTGTACCGGGTTATTAATTCTCCGCTTATGATAAAAAGATCTACTGATTTGACGATGGCTGTTATTCGAAAACTGAAGGTCATTGCTCCGGTCGCATTGGCGCGAGCTGGCAAAAAGGGTCATACATCGTGAAGGTCATCACGGGAAATAAAATCGAAACATACCACGTTATAAAATACTAAAGGCTTTCGGTTGAGAAATTGTGCCATAATTATCTCAGCCCATTTGTTGAACGAAAACCACCTCGCAAGGGGTGGTTTTTTCGTTGGCTTGATATCATGCTCAAAATTAATTTACAGATATTCTCCAGTACAGACATTCTTTTAATGGTTTGATAAGTTTGATAACACTAATCAAAAGCCACCAGCCATTCGCAAAATCTGTGCGCTCTCTAATAATGTAATAAGGTTGGTTGAATACAGCTGCACACTTCGAAAGTCACCTCGTTATTTGCAAAAACTCTCAGCTCCGAATCACCTCACCCTTCTGCTGGCACATTTTGATTCCTACTCTTTTTCAGCCTCTCCTAAAGGAGAGGAAAAATCGAGCATTTCCAATACTTCTCTGCGAACGAAAGCAAGGAGCTTGACAAGTGAAATTTCCCTCTCCTTCAGGAGCACACAAGAATGAAGCAACGTGCACAAGAAGATAGGGTGAGGTGTGAACACCGGGTAGAAGTAGGTTACATATCCGTCTCCATTGCATTGCTTCGTTCTGCTGTTTTATTGTTTGGACTCTTCGTGGCACGGGGGTCCTTCGCTTGCGCATGCCATCGCGCAAACCTGCGCTCAGGATGCCGTGCTTGAGAGGGGTGAGATGACCAGCGTCATAATTAGTTTTTATTTCACTAACTTCATTTGGAAAATCCATGTCTGCAGTACTGTTTGCGAGCTGTTACTATTTAAAACGTCTTCTATTGCTCATGAAACCAGCCTCATCTTTTATAATTAACTTTTTCAGGACCAGCATTCCGGCCAGGTATTTCCTTTCCTTAGTTCTGGCGATCATCTCCATCCTATTCGTGTCCTGTTCCGGCAATCAAGGAGAGTCTGATCAGGAAAGCATGGCCGCACAGCTTGGACTCCATGTTCCGGAAGGATTTATTATTGAGCAGGCAATGGCACCTGGCATGGTAAAGTACCCGATGTTTGCAACCCTCGACAACCAGGGCCGCCTTTTTGTAATTGAGTCGAGCGGTAAAACAACTTCAACAGAAGATGTACTAAAAAATCCGACTTTTCAGATCCTCTTGTTGGAAGATATTGACAGAGATGGCATCTACGACAAACGCAATGTGTTCGCCGATAAAATTCCTTATCCAATGGGTGGAACTTTCTATCAGGGTAGTTTCTATGCTGCCGCGCCACCCGATCTCATTCGTTTCACCGATACAGATGCTGATGGTATCTCCGATAAACGCGAAGTTCTCCTCACCGGATGGACACTGAATCACAATGCGGCAACACTGAGCGGTCCATTCTTCGGCCCGGATGGCTGGATGTATATGTGTGATGCACGACGGGGATTCAATATTAGAACGAAAGAAGGCACTGAATTGAAAGGCAAGGGCGCTCGTATCTGGCGCTGTCGACCTGATGGAACAGGTCTTGAGTGGGTATCGGGTGGGGGGTTTGACAATTCTGTTGAATTGATCTTCATGCCTGCAGGAGAGACGATTGGAACAATTACATATTTTACTGATCCCCAGGACGGCTTCCGCGATGCGCTTATGCATTGGGTAGAAGGCGGAGTGTATCCAAAACCTTTCTCTGTCATTGAAGAAGACCGACTGAAATTAACGGGGCCTCTGATGCCCGTCATGACCACACTGGCACGTGTATCACCTGCTGGGCTGATGCGCTATCGCGGAACATCATTAGGAAAAGAATACAAGGGTAATCTTTTCAGCGCCCAGTTCAACACTGGCCGGATCATGCGTCATATAATTACCCCTGTTGGGGCAACATTCAGCACAACCGAAGAAGTCTTCATGAACTCGGATAGTATGGATATACACCCTACCGATGTTCTGGAAGACGCTGACGGTAGCCTGCTCGTTGTAAATACCGGCGGATGGTTTATAGCAGGATGTCCGCTATCAGTTGTCGCCAGGACGGATGTTCACGGCGATATTTTTCGTATCCGCAAAAAGGATTCTTTCAAATTAAAAGATCCCTGGGGGCGGAATGTTGATTTCACTGACATGTCAGCGGATGAATTGACTGGCCTGATGAACGATAGCCGGCCCATGGTCCGTGAAAATGCGACTGAACATCTGATCGGATTGGGTGAACAGGCAGTCGGGTCTTTAACCGAGCTGCTAACTTCCAGCGATGACGAAGAAGAACGTACGGCAGCCGTCTTTGCCCTATCACGTGTACACACACCCGACGCGATGGTAGTTGTTTTTTCGAGCCTGGAAGATAAAAGCGCTATGGTCCGCACTGCAGCAGCCAGAGTTTTGGGGATAACAAAAGAAAGGATCGCTGTTGATAAGTTGATGACACTAGTGGTTACAAGTAGTGCATCCGTTAGGCGGCAGGCCGCCACCGCACTTGGCCAGATAGGTGACAAACGAGCCATCCCCGCACTACTGAAGGCCTCGGAAAATGCGGATGATCGGTTCGTAGAACATGCTATCATTTATTCCCTTATCACTTTGGGAGATGGGGAACCAATTGTTCAGGCTTTGAATCATCCCGATGAAAATGTCCGCAACACCGCATTGATAGCGCTCGATCAAATTGCCAATTCACCATTGAAGAAAAGTGATCTGCTGCCGTTTCTGCAAGGCAAAAACGCACAGCTTCAAAACACAGGTATCTGGGTGGTCTCGCATCACCCGGAATGGGCAGACGTCGTGATCAGCTATCTCGAGGACAACCTGAAAAATGCAACCTTCACAGAATATGAGAAAAAGCTTTTTACCGATCTGCTAAAAACGTTTTCAACAGACCGGCACATCCAGAATTATGTTTCCGGCTTGCTGGCAGGAGCAGCCACGCCTGAGGAAAAGAAATTGTTCCTGCTGGAAGTGATCCGCCAGTATCCTTCGAAATCCTTGCCTGATAGCTGGATACGGCAACTGGGAAATTTATTGCGGGGAAAAAATGCTGTCATGCGTTCTGAAGTTCTGGACCTGATCCAATCGCGCAGTATTCCGGAATTTAATAAAGAATTGGAAAACATCTTCATGGATCCGCAGAATTCAAAAGCATTTCAACTGAAAGCGCTCAATGCGCGGATCATGTCACGTCCCGGGGTTTCAGATGCCGAATTTAGAAAGCTGTTGAATCTTACAAGCCCTGAAGAAGAGTCCCCCATCCGGCAGTCGGCCGTGCGCATCCTCTCGCAGGCGGAACTCAATGATAAACAACTACTCTTATTGGCTAAGGATGCTGTCCACGATGCAGATATTTTTTTATTGCCGGACCTTGTGAGTGCATTTGAAGGCACCAACAACGAAGAGGTAGGCCACGCGTTGATTGCAGCACTTCCATCGTCAACAGACCGGTTGGACTATCTGTCAGTAGAAAGCCTGAATAGACTAATAAAAAATTTTCCGCCTGCAGTAAGAGTATCGGCAGAACCTCTTTTAAATACCTTAAACGCCAGACAGGCCACACGATTGTCGGCCTTGCAGAAAATTGAAGCAACACTTAAAGGAGGAGATGTTGGTGAAGGACGAAAACTTTTTTTCGAAAAAGCGCTGTGTTCAACTTGTCACAGCATCATAGGTCAGGGAGGAGACTTTGGTCCCGACCTGACGAATATCGGCGAGATCCGCTCACAACACGACCTTCTCGAGGCCATCGTTTATCCCAACGCAAGTTTCGCCCGCGAGTATGAAACGTCAAGGGTTGTTACAAAGACCGCCACATACGCCGGCATAATCAAAGAGCAGTGGGGAGAGACTATTGTCCTCGAAACCGGCCCCGGCATCCGGGTACGCCTTTCGCGCAAAGAAATTAATTCCATTGAACCTCAGGATGTTTCCCTGATGCCACCCGGTCTCCATCAACAACTCACCACCGGTGAGTTATCTGACCTCATGGCTTACCTCAGTTCCCTGCCGGATGGAATGGGACATTTGAAGGTGGCAAGCGGTGATCAGTGATCGGTAAGCAGACATTTCCAATAGGTATCGGTAAAAAACCGATGTCTCCCTCAGGATGACGGGATCAAAAAAGAGGGAGTACGTGCGCCGCTCAACCTGCATTTTTACCCAACTACGCTCCCTCCCTAAACCCACCGCGAGCTCCGTCGGGCAAGCCTGCTTTTAACTTGCATTTCGACCTGCATTTTCCCTGTCATCTATAGTAACAAACCACCATCTCAAAATCATTAACCTGTGGGACGATGCACTCAACCCAGCCGTTGTCTGATTTAAATTCCAGGGACTTACCCGATCGCATCAGCCTAATTTCTTTTAAGGGTCGCCGGGGCTTAAAGCGAATGGATGTGTTAAACACGGGTACGGGCTCGCGCAGGGAGCCACCGATCTGTCCGCTGTGATTGATTAGCCCTACCCATTCAAAAGCGTTATTGCGATTAATCATATGCGACATCTCAATCAGCGGGGAAGCATTCGTGATGATCGTCCGGTCGGCTTTCAGAATATTTTGGAGCGCGCCAACGAAAAGTGCACGGTGCATATAATTTCCTTTGAAGTGATAAAGTGATCCCAACTGCCAGGGAATAAAAACTGATTTGCCTTGGCCAAACGTATTGGTGATCACGCCCGGAACGTCTGTGATATTTTCTTTTGTGAAATAAGATTTCTCCGGCGGGCCAAACCTCGTTTCAGGAACCAGCTTCAACAAACCAGCGGCGGGAGCTGCAGGTTTAACTTTAAGAAAATCTGAATACATCATCATGATGGTGAAATCCTTAAACTCCGTGGGACCCAACACGGCCTTATCACTTTCAGAAACTTTCAGGTATGTTGATCTTGCCTGTCGGAAATTATCATACTCCGGCCTCACGCCAAGGGCTTGAAGGCGGATTGTATTCATCGGCTTACCCGATCCATCTTTTGTGGATGTGGCGCCGGTCGTCAAAAGCCTGCCTCCATTTTTCACGTAGTTGTCCACCACCGAGATCAACCGGTCATCCATATTTTCAATATTACCGAGAATGAGGACATCATAGTCTTCCAACTTCCGAGGAGTTCTTTCTGTTCCCGCCGCGGATGGCTCGATGATATCGAACATAATATGTTCCTCAGTCAGTAATTTTATCATTCCCCTGTACTCATCACCCGAGCCCCTGATCAGCGCCACCTTTGCCGGTGATTCAATATTGGTGAACAACTCTGCATTGGATTTATGAAAGCCGTAGAGGTCATTCAGCGTTGGAATAAAAATGCGGTCTTCGTAATTAACCAGTGTGCCGATGACGACAAAACCGAGGGGTGCCCCATGAAGCATATTTTCAAGCATCCACACCTTTGCGAGGTTTGGAGAAGTGCCGATATGCCGGAAACCAATATCCTGGAAATAAATAAGAAGATTGCCCGGCGCCCGGTCTTTATAAGATCCTAAGATCCGCTTCACATTATCCGTTGCCGAATAATTCCATTCATATTCCCTCGAAAGCGACGCGCTGGATTCGCTGGCGATCATATCAACACCTGCGTCAGCATAAGTATTGATCATCAGTTTGGGGTTGAGGTTTTTTATGTGTTGACCAATTTCTTTGAAAAGTTTGTCGGCGGTTGTTCCCTTGAATTCATCATACTCCCGGAAAACCGGGTCACTCATATCCGCTTTTACAGGGAGGGCGTGACCTGTTGAGTCATTAAATCGTTTTTTGCAATTCTCACACTGACAGATACCATGATAAACCCCGCTGTAATCAGAAGTGGTGTAACCGATCATATTAAAGAACACGCCATCCACAGGGTACGTGGTGAGCGCTTCCTTCAGGATCTCTTTGGAGTATTCCTGCTGATATCCACCGTTGACACAGGTATGGACCTGTCCATTGTAATTCACATACTGACCATTCGTTCCCACATAAAGCCATTCCGGTTTCTTCGCAGCCAGCATTTCATTGATCTTGCTGAAATCAAAACGCCCGATCACTTTAATTCCTTTGGCGTGAAGTTTTTTGACAAGGTCGCCCACCAGGTCACCTTTCATGTAGGGATTGCGAAATTGATAAGGAAGTTTAGTGGGATAATTCGCGACGATACCGCCAACGTTTAACAGCACAACGTTAACCGATGCGTCCACCATTGATTGAACATACGCATCGGTATTCATAGTCGCGTCGATCTCGCGGAGATTGGTTTGCACCAGGCGGTAGGGAGCGCGGTTCCACCAGGTGGCGTCGTACTTGCCGGGGTCGAGGGGGTTTTGGGCGGGGGCAAGGATGGCGCTGAGTAAGATGAGAATCCATGTCAGGTGAGTGGTGAGTTGTGAGTTGTGAGTGTCGGTTAGCTTAGTGTGTACCTCGTTCATAGTTTGTGCGTTCGTGTGGAATGGTGAGTCGTGAGTCGTGAATCGTGAGTGTCGGTTACCGTAGTGTGTGCGTGGTTCAGAGTTTGTGCGGCTTCACCTCACCCTAAATCCCTCTCCTGAAGGAGACTTTTGAAGGAGAGGGACTTTATTCCATCTCTGAAGAGATGGTGGCTCCAATTTACATTTTAGTAAGCCGAACGTGCATGAGTTGCGATCCAGGTCTCGTTGTTGCCTCCATGTTTTTCTTAAATCATAGTTCCTATGCTAAATCAATACCCACAATTTCATGATCCAGTATCTTTGGAACCTGGACGGTTACTACATCACCATTGATTGTATATTTTGGTTTTTGTTCGCTAACGAGTAATTGTACACCGGTAACCTTCGAACCTTTGGGACTTCGGATACTTACTTCTGCTGAAACTGGTATCAGTTCGCGGAAAGGTCCTTTCATCATCATGGGATTGGTAAGGTTCACAAGATGTACGGTCATGGATTTCTCCTGTCTCCAAAGCGCGACATCGATCACACTACCCGGAGATCTGACCTCGGCCATTGGAACTTCATTCAGCGCCCACCTGACAATGTTGCGCAGGAGACGCGAATGATCAGGGTTCATGATCTGCCAGAAAGAGCGGTCCATATCGCCCGGGATATACGCAATGCGAGCATCACCTGTTTCCCGAAGATATACTCCCCGGTTGGAGGTATCGGCTACACGCGGATAAACATCTTCCATGGGCAGGTCGGGATAAGTGGGAATGATCGTCACCGGACTCGGGAACTGTGTGTTTGGAGTAACCTTGACCTGATGTACAGTGTTGATGATCCTGAATGCGTTTTCCAATCCTTTCAGGATCGGGTGGAATTGGTTGCCTGACGAGTCACTCTTTAATCGCAGATAACTATTCTGCATGGGACCTTCCACACCACGGTCGTAAGACACTCCGAAAACATCGGCGAGACCAAAATTATTTCGCAGTTTTCCCTGCTCGTCGTAAAGCGATGTTTCAAAAGTAGCCACGATACTGCCTCCGCGTTGCGTAAACTTTCGCAATTGCTCACACTGCGAATCTGACAGCGCTGCAATATTGGGTAAGATGAGCAATTTAAAAGGACTGAGATTTGTTTCGTCCAGCATGCGGTCGTTGACCATTTCGAAGGGCATGCTGTCTTCGACCATCAGGTGATACAGCCCATTTTCATGATCGCCGATATTTCTTTGCCAGGGTTTCCCTCCGTAGTTCTGGTCCGTTTGTTCCGAATAAACAATTCCCACGCGTGCAACGGGCGAGACGTTCTTAAGATAACGCGCGCTCTTAAAATGCGTCTGATAAATTTTGTCCACCGTATCGAGCCAGCGTTTATCATACATCACGGCAGAAAACTTAACGAAGCAGGGTTTCATTCCGCTTGCCGTTCCTTCCGCCACCCAGATGCGTGTTTCCGCTTCGCTCTGCACCGAGTCCTTCCAACGGTATTCTTCCTCCACGCCTACACTGAATATTCCTACCAGCGGTTTCATACCGAGGGTTGCCCGTAACTTTTTTGCGCCCTTGCCATTCGACCAGGGTGGAATGACACCTCTCCGTGCCTGTTGATCCGCGAAGAAAAAATCGGCGTGCTTTCCGGTAAGTAATCTGTCTGGGAAACCGTTGGGGATGAACCGCGAGTCGTCATCGATCTTTCTGATGGCAGCATCCCAATGCAACCACAATTCCCTGAGTCGCTCCATACGCCATTGCGTCCATTTCTGGTAAGTGGGATCAAGTCGTTCGCTTGTCTTTGGAAGATCAAGGCCGGAGAATGATTTGAAATTTTTCACACAGTGTTCGCAGTAACAGATGCCGTGTCCCGCCCACCGGTTAGAGAATATTCCATCTGGTTTATAGCGCATTGTGATCTCCTGGATCACCTTGGTCATGAACTCAAAATTGTAAGGGCCCAGCGCACAGGTCACCCACAGTTCGGGGTTTGCCCAGTGCCTTCGCTTCTGTCCGTCGGCTGTAACAGCGATATAATCCGGATGCGCATCGAACATTTCCTGCCGCGTGGCATGCGGGTCAGTGCGCAGTATTACGGACATATTCATCTTCCTGCAGCCCTCCACCAGTTCACCCAGCACATCTTTATCCTTAAGCCAGTCACTGCGGTGATGCAACGGTATGTCTGTGGGATAAAAGGCTACGATCCCGCCGGCGCTGAGCAGCGCTCCTTCGGCGTGGATCTTTTTAAAGTAATTCAGCCAGAAGGCGGGATCATAGTTGCCGGGATCGCTCTCCACAAACGCGAGCTGCGCCCACCGCATGGCCTGATTAAAGCGCGTTTGTCCTTCGGCAGTAGTTGTCAGAAAATCGTTGGGTACGTTTCCTTCCGCCAACGTTTTACTCCCGAAAGCAA
Organism: Cyclobacteriaceae bacterium; assembly: GCA_040902445.1. GTDB lineage: Bacteria > Bacteroidota > Bacteroidia > Cytophagales > Cyclobacteriaceae > Chryseosolibacter. Next base: position 34,750 of record JBBDXJ010000087.1, read on the forward strand.
AAGCACTTCCCGCGGCAGCGGTGTTGATGATGAATTTTCTTCTGTCCATGGTTTTTGTTCGACTTGTTGTTTTAAGTTACAAAAGTTTTGGAAAAGTTTGAAAGGTTTGCGCGCACCCCTCTCGAGCGCGTCATCCTGAGCGCAGGTTTGCGTGGCGGCATGTGCAAGCGAAGGACCCCCGTGCTACGAAGATTCCAACAAGGAAACAGAAGAATGAAGCAATGCAATGGAGACGGATATGTAACCGACTCCTTCCCGGTGGTCACCTCACCCTGCCTTCTCTCGCACGTTGCTTCATCTCTTGTGCATCCCTCTACTGAAGGATGACGGAAAGTATTATGAAATCACTTTAATCTTCAGTATATTCGATGAAGCCCAGCACGCCTTTTGAAAGGCGGGTATGGGCTTTTGTTTTTTTCAGAGAGACAATTCAGAAGGAACAGTGTCTGTACATAATGATTCACAGCCACAACCGAATTTGATTCTAACCCCATCCATATGAACACCTTCATTAATTTTATCCTGAATAAGCGGACATTATCGCTTTGGATTTCGGTGATTTTCTGCCTGCTCATGGGAGCGATCATGAATGACTCCGGGCAATGCCTGAGGAGTCCCCGAGCGCCCAGGGGAATTATTTCCCTTGAACTTACTTTTAAGCAGGAGAAAGCTGACCGGATTAAAAACGAGTGGACCGAAACTCAATGCCTCGATGGCACCATTGTTTCCGGGGAAGAAAATCTGTCTTCGGAAGAAAAACCCGTACCCGTCATCGATGTGGCGATTGCGAATACCAAACTGGATTTCATATTTATCATTGCCTATTCTCTTCTGCTGGCGATTTTGATCATCCGCAAGAATGTGGCTACACCAGGACTTCCGGTATCCAAAAGGACGCGCCTTTATCTGGGATTGGTATGCATAGTAGCCGTGTGCGACATCATAGAAAATATTTTTATGCTCCGCTACCTGCAGGGCGCCAATATTTATCCGGCGATGTTTGCAATGCCTGCAGTGCTGAAGTTCACAGGGTTGTTTATAACCCTTGGCTACATCCTTTCCCGGTACATGCAAGACTTATCCCGTTTTTTCGAACGCTTTATGATTACTCTATGGAGGAATCGGGTTTCAATGGTCGGCTTTCTCATTATGTATTTCGCGCTTTGGAAGTCGAACCAGGGACAGGACCTGCTTTTGAATCTCAATGCCCATCACCTGGGACCTGCTTTGTTCTATTTTATACTCACTGTCCTTGCCGCGCTTAACTGGTTTCTGCCTAAATATTATACGAATGATTTTGTTAAGAATATCCCCACTAACAGGGGCATCTTCATTTTGTTTCAAAATCCATCGCACCTGGTTCCGGGTGAGGAAACCAATGTTCCCCGGATCATGGGCATACTGACTTTTATTATTCCCGCCTGCGGAATCCTTAATGCGCTTAACCTGATGAAAATCGATTATTTCTTCGACTTTATTCATCCTATGCTCTTATTGATCATCACTACCGGCATATACATGGGTATCATCCATAAAAATTATCTCGACCGGGCTTTTACTTATCTCCACAAGAAAGGGCTGGGTTGGATTTTTTTCGCCGCTATATTAATAATGTTAGGATTCATACTTCTGTTTGGTGTCCTGAATAAATATGCACCTTATCAGCTGGCAAACTTAAGCATTGGTCTCTACCTGATGTCAGTGATTTTTTACATCGTTACCACGCTTCGGTCAAACCCCGATTTCTATAAGACCCGCGGTCTGGGCTGGCTGCAACATCAGTTGGCCAGTAGCTGGTTGCGGTATTTCGCCATGGTTTCTGTTCTTACGTTTGTGACTGTGAGTTTAATGCCACTGATATTCGCCTCATTGCACTATGCGCGATTTATTACGCTGCCAATAATATTTACCGGGATCACTTTTTATACCGCCTTCTTTTATGTTCTTCTCGTCCTCGGAAAGTATTCGGGAATTAATTGGGCAGCGATTGTGCTGGTTGCAGGATTGGCAATGGCCATCGCTGTCGACAACCGTTTTCACGATATCTATCGGATGGACCGCACTGCTGAAACAACCCTTCAGACTCTTGACCAGTATATTGATAACTGGGTAACGTCCCGCAAGGCGGAAATTGACAGCACCAAAGTCTATCCTGTCTTCATTGTGAATACATACGGTGGAGGTATACGCGCTGCGGCCTGGACGAGCCTTGTAGTGAGTCACCTGGATAGTATTACAAAAGGAGAATTCCAGCGACACGTCTTCGCGTATTCAGGAGCTTCCGGAGGTACCATTGGAGCCTCTGTGATGTGCGCGTTGCGGAAATCCAAAGAACGACAGGCGGTAACTTCGCAGGAGGTACTGAGTTTTTATAAAAACGATTTCCTTTCACCGGTCTTAATAGGATTGATGGGACGTGATATCTTTTTTTCCACAACCGGTTGGGATGCCATTGATGACCGCGCCCGTTTACAGGACCATATCTGGGAAAGCCACCTCTCGTCCCTGGACAAAGGAATCTATTCTAAAGAATTTTCCTCATTGTGGTATGACCCGGCTGCACGAATGTACGATATCCCCCTCCTGTTCGCCAATACATATCATGTTGAAAGCGGGTTAAAAGGAATTGTTGCACCTGTGAAGTTAAGCACGAGGCATTTTCCACAGGCAGTCGATGTAAATGAAAAACTATCCGGCAAAGGTATCCCGCTCAGCACAGCCTCCTTCCTCAGTGCGCGATTTCCATATATGAGTCCTGCCGGAAAGCTCGATGCCAGCCACCATTTCCTCGACGGAGGATTGAAAGAAAATTCAGGCGCTGAAACCGCCTATGAATTGTATACCGTAGTGAGAGACCAGAAAGAAAAGCGCGTAAACGATACGGTGCTGGCGCAACGGGATCCTGATCTTGTTCAGGCCTATTCAAAGATCCAGATCTATTTCCTGTCATTAAACAACACCGGCACTCATGATCCGGAAGCTACAACGAAAAACCTGGTGGAATTGACTGCTCCCATTACCGCACTGTATAACAATTGGGTAGGCAATACGTTAAAAGCGGACTCCGTGCTGGGTGCGCTGACGAAGCCTAATTACTTTCAGCTGCGACCGCTTAAAGATACCATTTGGCATGAGGGTATTCCGTTCAGCCCGGTTCTACCCCTTGGCTGGCAGATATCGGACTTTGCCCTTCAGCGTTTAAACGAAAGCCTTACTTACCCTGAGAAACAGGCAAAGCCGACGTCAACCCCCGGAAAAATAAAACTCATTGTGAAATTATTAGAGGATTCGAAAATTAAGCACAACGATATGCCTATTGCGAGTCGGTCTGAGTAGTGATTTGGATTCGTCAGATTATGGGATTATTGGATTTGGATAGGGGAACTCCGCCTTGCCAGTCCCACGGAGGCCGTCATTGCGAATCGCCTTCACGCGCCAGCGTGTTGGCGATGAAGCAATCCTTCGCTAAGGCTTCGGCGGGCAGGCAATCCCCAGACAACGAAGTGCGAAAACAAGAAAACAGAAGCACGATGCAATGAAATGGAGCCGGCTATCGAACCTATCCTCCGCCCAAGGTATCACCTCACCCTTTCTTCTTTCGCACGTTGGTGCATTCTTGTGTGCATCCCTCTCCTGAAGGAGGAGGGAAACTGCGTTTGTCAGGCTCTTTGCTTTCGTACGGCGAGAGCGTACAGTGATATGAAATGAATTTTCACGTCTCCACCCGCCGCGCCCGCCGAAACTAGGGGTGCATATATATATTTAATTTGATCTCAAAGTCAGCCTGTCTTTTTTTACTTGCAATACACCTGCATCTCGCGCACCGAATCTTCTACTTGCTACAGATAGTCATACCGTTGGTTCCCACTACTGCCGCACGGCACGCTCCTGGAGGGTATGGGCCATGCATATGAAATGCAGGGCGAGTACCGTCCTGCGATCCGCGCATACAGGGAAGCCGCAACGGCATCTGTTGTCGACGTCGAAGTTGACCGGATGCTGAAGGGCGTGAAGCGTTGCCGCAGAAAGCGGATTGCGCTTTTCTTTTCGTTTTGGTAGAAGGATGCCGTGGGATGCGACGCGCTTATGCGCGTGTTCTGATTAACCATAGTCCGTGATTGCGGGCTATGGTTCTCTATTTGGGTTCGTGATTTGGATTCGTCGGATTAATGAATTGGAGGATTAAGGGGTGATAGAACTGTGGTCCCGGAATAACGCTATCCATCGTCGAAAGCAACGCACCTCATTGCATCGGCCGGCTTGCAGTTATAAACGTGTGCAGTATCTGTTGCTCGCCTTGCGTTCACCTCACCTTCTTTCTCCAGAGATCACCTCGAATTTGTGTAAAATGTACAATATATGTTACCGCAAATTTATACTTTTAAAATATGAAACAGGACATCAAAGTATCTGTTGATGCGGTTGTATTCGGTTATGACCAAGAGCAAGGTATTTCTGTCCTTCTGATCAAAAGAAAAAATGAACCTTTTCAAAAGATGTGGGCTTTGCCTGGTGGGCTTGTACTGACAGGTGAATCGCTGGACGATGCGGTAAACCGTGAGCTCAAAGAAGAAGCCGGGATCAACGTCAATTATCTGGAACAGTTATATACATTTGGCGATCCTGCTCGCGATCCCAGAAACCAGGCGATTTCAGTATCGTATTTTGGCCTTGTCCGCCCCCAGGATTTTCAACTCGCTGCCCAGTCAGATGCTGAAGATGTCGCATGGTTTAACATCAAGAAGCTTCCAAGGCTCGCTTTTGATCACAAGAAAATCATTGATGCTGCCATCAAACGACTGCGGGGAAAAATTACGTATGAGCCGGTTGGCTTTGAACTATTGGACAAAGAGTTCTCTTTCTCTAACCTCGAAAAACTGTATCAGACACTGCTGGATCAGGATATAGACCGCAGAAATTTCAAGAAAAAAATAATGGCTCTTGGTATCCTTGAGGAGTTAAATCAAACAGTTCAACGCGGGGCAGGCAGGCCTGCGCGCTTGTTCAAATTCAACAGAAAGAAGTACTTCGAGCTCAAAGAGAAGGGATATAATTTCGATATTTTCTTCTAAATCCCCACTCGTTTTCGTACGAGCTTAAAGATACTCCTCCAGATCTTCTGGGCTTATTCCAGAGAATTCACAGAACTCTTCATAAGTGATAAACTGATGTTTCTGTCTCCCCAATCTCTTCTTGATGATCCTCATAATGCGTTGAGCATAGCGTTCCCCCCGACCCGTAATGCGCTCAATATCCTTTGGGTATATGACAAGCCGATTGCGTTTCATTGCTTCGGTGTTTTGTCAGTAATCGGTAACAATCGGTAACCAGTAATCAGTGACCAGTGACCAGTAACCACAGGTGCCAGTTACCGGTTGCCCCTCCTTCGCTAAAGCTCCGGCGGGCAAAGCAGGGTGTGCGGGTTTATTTCAATTTTAATCTTGGCAATCCATTAATTGGCGCACATTTTTTTAATCAGGAAAACCGTACGCGGAAAATTTTCCCGGTATATGGTTTTGTGGTATTTTCAAATGTGGTCTGTCGTGGAACGTTTGTAGAGACAAGGCATGCCTTGTCTCTGCGGACCTACGACCTGCGGACCTACGACCTGCGGACCCGCACACGCGTTCACGTCCAAATAACCCTCATGGACAAATACAAAAACAAATACCGCATTCCGTCTGCCCGTGCCCAATGGTGGGATTATGGTTGGGATGCGGCGTATTTTGTAACGATTTGTACGAGGTGTCGGGAATGTTTCTTCGGCGACATACACGATGACCAAATGGTATTATCGACCGCTGGAAAAATAGCAGATTCTTGCTGGCTGGAAATAATCGACCATGCGAAGAACGTTGAATTAGGACCCTATGTCGTTATGCCGAACCACGTTCATGGCATTTTGATTCTGACAGGGAATCAGGCACCATTTAAATTTGTGCCGATTGAACGGTTTGTGCCATTCGTAGAGACAAGGCATGCCTTGTCTCTACCAACCGATCAGGACCCTGACCAACCCCCGAAAACAATCGGTCAACTGCGATTCCAAAATCCGGGAAAAAATACCATATCAGCGATCATTGGTGGATACAAATCCGAGGTATCAGGAAAGACACATCCTTTGCAATCTGATTTTGGATGGCAAACATGTTTTCACGATCACATCATTCGCGATGAGGAG
>JBBDXJ010000088.1:0-1065 GCA_040902445.1 Cyclobacteriaceae bacterium
TTCACGGTGTGGTGAACAGCTTTCATCAGCTACTTGGATCACGTTTGCTCCTGGGGTTGGGAGAGGGGGGTTGTTTTCCAGGTGCCGCCAAAACAGTGAGCGAATGGTTTCACCTTAAACAACGAGGGTTCGCCAATGGCGTGGCAATCGGAGGCGCAGCGATCGGGGCGGTGATCTCGCCGCCTCTGACGATATACCTGTCGGCAAGTTATGGGTGGCGTTGGAGTTTTGTCATTCCCGGGCTGATCGGAGTGGTATGGGTCATCATTTGGCTATTGCTTCCAAAACCGCCAAAGGTCGAAACATCCGCCGGTGATCCTCATCCGACTTCACCGAAAGCTATTCCATTTCTCTCCATATTAAAGAACAGGAACGCACTGATCTTTATCATCATCAGATTTCTACTGGATCCTGTAGTTTATTTTATCATGTTTTGGGTTCCTAAGTATTTGAATGAGGAACGCAGCGTTTCTTTTGAAAGAATTGGCGAATTGTTCTGGATTCCTTTTCTCGCTCTTGGGATTTCCAACATCATGGGTGGCTGGTTCTCAGATAAACTTGTAGCGGCTAATTTTTCCGTAAATAAGGCGCGTAAAACAGTTATGGGTATCGCGGCCGCCCTTACCCTCACCGTTCCTTTTATTACATCAGTTTCTACCGCTGAGATGGCCGTTGGTCTTATGGCTTTATTCATGTTCGCCCATGGTTTCTGGATCACGAATTACATCACCGCCATCGGAGATGTCTTTGGCAATAGAGGCACGGCAACAGTCGTTGGTTTGTCAGGAACTGCGGGCACCTTGTCAAGCTTGTTGATCAACCCCATGATAGGACTCATCGTTGAAAATTATTCGTATAGTCCTTTGTGGCTGGTAGCAGGGTTCTTATATCCCCTGGCTTTTATTCTTTTTGTAATCTTTATACCTAAGATCAAGTTATTGCCCATGGCCGCATAAATATTGTAGGATCGCGATTCACCGCGTCCGAATATTCACAATCTTAAAAGTATACTAGTGTCATGTCAATTTGATATTGGCGTATAAATTAACTAACTTCATAGCCCAA
>JBBDXJ010000089.1:0-6610 GCA_040902445.1 Cyclobacteriaceae bacterium
TGACGATGTTGAGCGTCTGACACAGGATATGTATCGCATTGTAGTTCCGCCGGGAAGCCAGATCATTCATGTCATGCCACAGGATTATATGGTTGATTATGAGGAGGGCATCAAGGAACCTGTGGGTATGTCGGGTGTAAGGCTGGAGGCGGACTTTCACATCATTACTGCCCAGACCAATGCCATTAACAATGTAAATAAATGTATCCGCCGCGGCGGGCTGGAGATTGAGGATCTCATTCTGGAGCCGCTGGCGTCCAGCCTTGCCGTGCTCAGCGACGAGGAAAAGGAAGCCGGAGTTTGCCTCATCGACATCGGTGGGGGTACAACTGATATCGCTATTTTTTACGACAACATTATCCGGCATACTGCAGTCATTCCGTTTGGTGGAAATATTGTCACCCATGATATCAAGCAGGGGTTGATGGTGCTTCCGCAGCAAGCGGAGCAATTGAAAACCAGGTTTGGAAAAGCAATTGCGGAAGAGGCAAGCCCAAATGAAATTGTTTCCATTCCAGGCATCCGGAATCGTGCTGCAAAGGAAATTTCTGTGAAGAATTTGTCGAACATCATTCAGGCGCGCATGGAGGAGATCATAGAGATGGCACATTCTGAGATCATCAGTTCAGGATTTGAAAACAGGCTGGCAGGGGGGATCGTGATCACAGGGGGAGGGGCGCAGCTGAGCAACCTGAAACAATTGGTGGAATATATGACCGGCATGGATACGCGCATCGGCTATCCGAATGAGCACCTTGGTAAGAGCAGGGTGGAAGCCGTTAAAAGTCCGATGTATGCCACTGCGGTTGGTCTGGTGCTTTCAGGCTACCGTTCCCTTGATGAAAGGGATGACCGATACAAGGAAGCAAGAGAAGTTGTCAGGTCTTCACGGGCGAAAAAACCCCTGTCTTCCAGGAATTTTTTTAACGACATCCTTAACAAAACAAAGAGTTTGTTGATTGATGATCTCGAAGGAAAAAATGAATACTGATTTACAACCACTAATTTTTTGAGATATGTTTGAAACAGGATCATACAAATTTGAAATCCCCAAACATAGCCAGTACCGGTCGATCATAAAGGTGATCGGTGTGGGCGGGGGAGGAAGCAATGCGGTGAACCACATGTACAAGCAAGGCATCAAAGATGTTGAGTTTGTTGTCTGCAACACCGATAATCAGGCCCTAAACGCCAGCCCGGTTCCCAACAAACTTCAGATTGGCGCTAACCTGACTGAGGGTCTGGGCTGCGGCGCCAACCCGGAAGTGGGAAAGAATGCGGCATTGGAAAGCAAGGATCAGATACGCGAAACGCTTCTGGGAGCCAAAATGGTTTTCATCACCTCGGGTATGGGAGGAGGAACCGGAACCGGTGCTGCCCCGGTGATCGCAAAAATTGCGAAGGATATGGATATCCTGACGGTGGGAATTGTCACAGCCCCTTTTTCATTCGAAGGGAAGAAAAAAGCCGCGCAGGCCGAGATCGGTATAGACGATCTTCGAAAGACCTGCGATACCGTGCTTGTTATCCTCAATGATAAGCTGAGAGAGATCTACGGCAACCTTTCTATCGGACAGGCATTTGCACAAGCCGATAATATTCTAACGACGGCAGCGAAGAGTATCGCGGAGATCATTACGCTGGCCGGATATGTGAATGTGGATTTTCAGGATGTGCGCGCTGTGATGTTAAACGCCGGCGCCGCCGTTATGGGTTCAGCAGAAACGAGGGGCGACGCCCGCGCCCGCAAAGCTGCGGAAGGTGCTCTATCCTCTCCGTTGCTCGACAACCGTGATATCATGGGCGCGAAAAAGATCCTGCTCTCCATCATCTCCGGTGTGGAAGCTGAACTTCAAATGGATGAATTGACGGAGATCACTCAATACATCCAGGATCAGGCCGGCGACGAAGGTGAAATGATCTTTGGTCATGGTGTCGACCCCGACCTGGGCGACAGGATCAGGGTAACGGTGATAGCCACCGGTTTTCCCGCCGAAGTAAAACTTCCAGTTTCCAGGAGTGATGACAAGAAAGTTCATGAGCTTGACCGGTCACAGGGATGGTTATTTAACGCGAACGCTGATAATTCCGTTAATGAATCCAAAGAGATGCAGGTTAAAATGCGGAAAACTCCACCCGAACCCCGCAAAGATGCTGATGATAACGAACCCAATGAAAGAGAGCTTATCTTTACGGGGCCCTTTAACCGGATAGATAAGGTTGAAGAAGATGACGATGGCGAGGATGGTTTATTGAAGGATGATGACTTCGACCCGGTTTCCGAAAAATATGGTGATCAAACTATTAACAATGAAGGAATGATGGAATTGCGAAATACCCGTGAGAGACTTCAGCAGCAGGCGAAAGAACGCAAGGAGCAATTGAAGCAAGCCCGCAAACACGAGATGACCAAGGAAGAATTTAACGAAAAATGGTCACTTCCGGCTTATTTGAGAAGGGGTATTAAAATGAATGATGTGCCCCATTCATCAGAGCCGTATATTTCGAAGTACAATCTGAATGATGACAACACGTTGCTGGGTAATAACAAGTTCCTGCACGACAACGTGGACTAAGATAACATTTCCGGCACGACTGGTCATTTACTCCATTCGTAGTGGTTGTTGGTTGTAAATATTTTTTGCCGGTGCCGGAATGTTTTTAAAAAAATGCAGGTACGCCTGCCGGACGGGGAGGAGCACGTACGTGCATCATTTTTTGATCTAAACCTCGCAAGGTATGCGAGGTTTATTTTTGACCGGGATTAAAGGATTAATGGATTGCCGGGATTGGATTTCCTGGATTGGATTGCAACGATTTACCTCGCATCTTATTTCGCCTTTTCAGGGCTGAACACATTCAATCGGTCGAGGATATTTTTTTCAGATACGCTTATCATTATCTACCTAACTGGATACCATAATCGAGTCTATTTTTTTATCAGATCAACGACAGACGGTCAGTGAAAAAGCACGTTTGTTCGTTTCGAGTTTTAGCCCTGAAGAGGCGGCATATGTCAGCCCAGGCTCCAAGGCCTGGGTTTCAGGATTGTTGCATTTCGAAACCCTGAAAGGGCGGAATAAAGTTCGAAGGGCGAACTATGATTCCAGGAAAAAATTTTTTACGGGGCGGTCATTCAAGAAGTACTGCACAACATCGGGTTAATAACACCATTGTCAACTGCCCAACTGTCAACTGTTTTTTTTCCACGTTGTTCCCGGGCACACAGTGTTGCAGATTCAGTCACATTTATGAATTAGGCCAAATGCGTAAATACCCAATTGCAGAATTGCCAAATGGCCAATTGTCAACATTGAAACTTTGGCCTTAAACTTGCCTTTATGAGGTTATAAAATGTTGACTGTTATGAAAAAGCTCATTTCTTTCACCGCACTTGTACTGATCGTTACATCTTGTACTTTTTATGACGTTGAACCGCGTTATGATAGCCGCGATAAATTTGTGGGTTATTATGATGTGGAAGAATACAGTGAAACGTACAACGATATCACGTTTTACGAAATGCGTATCTCAAAATCAGGTTACGACCGTGAAATTTATCTCCATGATTTTTATGGAGCAGATATCCGGGTGTACGCAACGGTGAGCTTTAATGAGATCCGTATTCCCTTCCAGATCGTGGATGGATATGAGATCGAGGGCTCTGGTTCGTTATACCGCAACGAACTGAGTTTAAGTTACCGCGTCAAAGATCTGTACGAGGATACCGTGTCAGATTTCTGTGAAACAACTGCGTGGAGATAATTCTGGGAGCACGTCCTCCCCAAGGCGCGGCCCTGGGCCATTAAAACCGCATCGCGAATTCGGTTCCCTTGCCTACGGTGGACTTCACCGTAAGAGTACCCTGATGCTGACGCATGATCTGTCTTGAAAGACTTAGTCCGATTCCGGAACCCGTTTTTTTTGTGGTAAAGAATGGAATAAAGATCTTCTCCAAAGCTTCAGGATCAATACCCGTACCGTTGTCACGGATCGAAATCACCGGTCGGGACTTGTCTGTTAAATAAGCTTTTAAAGTTATTTGTTTGTTTTCCTGCTCTTCGAAAGACTGAATAGCATTTTTTAACAAATTAATGATCACCTGTTCGATCATGTTCTTGTCAGCGGAGATCGTAAGGTCTTCAGGGTAGACGGAAATATCCAGATGGATATTCTTCTCCATCAGTTCTTTTCTATGCAGCATGCACAGTTCCTCCAACAGGGTTTTTACGGATTTCATTACCTGACGCGGTTTGGGAATGCTCGTGAGGCTGCGGAACTCCTTAACAAAGTGGATCAAGCCTTCGCTGCGTTTACTGATCGTTTGCAGTGAAAGATGAATATCCTGCAACTGATCCTGCGTCAACGGCGCGGTTTGCTGTGATTCTATATGTTGCTTGAGCTCCTCTTCTACAATCCCCGCAAGGGAAGAAATAGGGGTAACGGAATTCATGATCTCATGTGTCAGCACCCTGACGAGGTTTTGCCAGGCTTCCATCTCTTTTTCCTCCAGTTCGCTCTGGATGTTTTGGAGGGAGATAAGTTTAACATTTTCTCCCCGCAGTGTGAGTTCAATGGCGTAGACCGATAGCTGGACCAGGTCTTCGCCGATCTTTAATCTGAAAAGCTCACGGCCCCCGGTTTTTAATTTCTGAAAGACATGCACGAGTGGCTCGCTGACTTCCTTGAGGTCGCTGATATTTTCTGCACGGTTGATCTTCAAAAGCCTGCGCGCCGCACTGTTAAAGATCTCTATCTTACCATCTTCCTTAAATATGATCAGGCCAATGCCGACATGCATCACGATGTTTTTGAAAAAAAGAAATTCTGAATCTTTCTCGCGTCGGGCATTCCGCAGTTTTAGCATGGCCTCATTTAACTCCTTGTGAAGGCGCTGCACCACAGGGTCGTCGCTTTGTGTTTTAAATGAGTACGAGAGATCATCGAAACTTATGGAATCGAGAAATGAAGCGATGTTTACATTTGAGCGGTCCAGGTATTCAATAAGCAACTTTCCCTGATAGGCGCTGATAGCAAAAAAGAAAATGGCATATATCCAATCGCCGTCAGAGAAGGCGAAGAAACAAAATAAAAATATTGTCGCAGCCAGCATGGCCACGCGGGGGACAACAGGTGATCGCCAATTAAAGCCCATACTTTTCCATCCTGCGGTATAGTGATGCCCTGGTTAAACCCAGTTCATCCGCAGCTTTTGAAATGTTGCCGTTGTGCATTTGAAGCGCTTTGGCGATGGCAGCCTTCTCCACTTCATCCAGGTTCAGTGTGTTGGCAGGCGGGCCGCTGGTCAATGAACGGCTTAATAGAAAGTCAGTTTCCTGCAGCGACGCAGAATCTGTCATGATAACAGCGCGTTCAATGGCGTGCTGCAATTCGCGGATATTCCCCGGCCAGGCATAGCGCTTTAGTTTGTCCATTGCTTCAGGTGCAATAGTATTTACAGGCTTGTGGTATTTTTTAGCGTAGTAATTGAGATAGTGAGTTGCGAGCATCGGTATATCTTCCACGCGGTCGCTTAAGGGGGGAACGTGTATCTCAACCGTATTAATGCGGTACAGGAGATCCTGTCTGAATGTTCCTTCCTGCACCATCTTATGAAGGGGCATGTTGGTTGCGCATATCAGACGTATATCCACAGGTATGTGTTGATTGGACCCTACGCGGGTTACCTGTCTTGATTGCAGGGCGCTCAATAGTTTGCTTTGTAAACTCAACGTCAGATTTCCAATCTCATCCAAAAACAAAGTTCCGCCAGCAGCCAGTTCAAATCTTCCGGGCCGGTCTTCCCGCGCATCGGTGAACGCGCCTTTTTTATGTCCGAATAGTTCGCTTTCAAAAAGCGTTTCTGTGATAGCACCCATATCAACCGATACAAAGCTGTTGTCGTTCCTCAGAGAGCGCTGATGAATAGCGCGGGCAATTAATTCCTTGCCCGTTCCATTTTCCCCAAGTATCAGAATATTCGCTTCCGTCTTCGCCACTTTGTTTATCAGCGCAAATACATCGCTGATGGCGCCGCTCTGGCCGATGATCTCTCCAAAAGGTTTGCTGATCTGTTCTTCCAGCATCTCCTTCGCTTTTTTCAGCTTGTCCACCTGGTTGTAACTTTGCTTCAGGCGAATTGCCGTAGAGATGGTCGCAACGAGCTTCTCGTTCTGCCAGGGCTTCAGGATAAAATCAGTCGCGCCTTTTTTCAGGGCCTTAACTGCCATCTCCACATCGCCGAACGCTGTTATCAATATCACTACCGAGTTGGGATCTTTTTCAAGAATTTGTTCAAGCCAATAGAACCCTTCTTTTCCGCTGGTAATGTCTTTGCTGAAATTCATGTCCAGCAGGATCACATCGTAAATATCATTGTTAAGTAAAAAGGGAATCTTGTTAGGATTTTTCTCAATGATCACATGGTGATTTTGCTTCTTGAGTAGCATTTTGGCGGCGAGAAGAACATCTTCATCGTCATCAATCATCAGAATTTTACCGCCTTCCTGGGTCACTTCTTCTAATAAATTTAGGTTTGAACGAGCTCAAAGGGAAAATACTGTGCCAAATCAGCAATATGGCCACAACAGCCTGAATTCGGACACTGGTC
>JBBDXJ010000090.1:0-6550 GCA_040902445.1 Cyclobacteriaceae bacterium
CTGAAAACAACAGGGAAGATGATCTGGGACGCAGGGCTGCCCGTACTCGATGATCTTCACAACGTGAGTTATGAATTTGACTACCCTACAGTTGACCGTGTTTCGGAAAAGGATCTGCAGCGGTTTGCAACCTCAAAATACATTGAATCCATCCGTGAAGTTCAACCAGGGCTTACCATGGTCATTATGCATTGTACAGCCCCCTCCGAAATTTTCAAATACGTAAGCAATTCAGGACATATCCGCAAAGGTGACCTTCTGGCCATGATGGACCCCGCTTTTAAGAAGTTTCTGCAGGATGAGAAGATCATCCTCACAACGTGGCGTGAGTTGAAGGAGAGACGCTTTAAGGGTGGTAAGTAATCGGTAATCTGTAATCGGTAATCGGTAATCAGTATTCGGTAATCGGTAATCAGTATTCGGTAATCGGTAATCGGTAATCAGTATTCGGTAATCGGTATGACCCGTACCAGTAAGTTATTACTTACAACTTAATTCCTGCGGCGGTAAATTTGTTTGGTGCTGCCTGTCTGCCGGGCATCTTCTTTCAATGACAGGATAAGCGTATCTGTTTTTATTTCCACTTCATATTCCACGGCCTTTTCATTGGTTTCGCTTTCCAGATATAGGTTGCGCAGCTGTTCGTTCATCCGGTATGCTCCGCTATCGATTTTTTCGCTTCCTGAGTGCATGATGTAACGCGCGTCTTCGGTGAAGGTAAGGCGTTGACCATTGTTCGCCTGATTTCCGGCGGCACCTGCGCCGCTGGCCATTTCCCATTCGCCTACGAGTAATTCGATCAGCTTAACAGGGGTTTCTTTTTTGGTGTTTACCTCTTGCTGATCATTTTCTTCCCGATCGCGGTTATTCGATTGACAGGATTGAAGCGTCTGTACGGTCATGGTTCCAAAAAAAGACAAAAACAAAATGGTTTTCATAGCTCAGAATATTTATTTACAAATCCATTATTTAAAAAGCCTATGCCCTCATAATGAAGCAGCTTGCAAGCTGCAATTCAGGTCTCACTGGTGAAATGTCCAATTAAATACTCACTTACCCCCGTGCCTCAATCGGCATAAGTATTTTGCAAACTCGTGAAACCGAAAAAAATACTATGACTATCCAAATTCTATCCCAGAACACTAAACTTGCCAATAAAGAATTGCTTCAAAAATTGATTGAATGTGCTTTGACCTGTGAAGAATGCGAAACCGCTTGTTTGAACGAAGAGAACATTACCCTGCTCGCCAGATGTATAGAACTCGACCGCGATTGCGCTGACATTTGTTTACAGGCTTCCCGCCTCCTCCAAAGAGATTCCGAGATAGTGGAAGAATATCTAGTTGTCTGCGAAACCATCTGCCGCATGTGCGCCGAGGAATGCAACAAACACAACCATGAGCACTGCAAATTATGCGCAGACACTTGCCTCGCCTGCGCCAATGCCTGCCATGCATTGGTTGCAGGTGAACCGTCCTAAAAAGTTTTAAGTTGTAAGTCTTAAGTTTTAAGTTAAGTTTTACAAATAATCCGGGGATGTGCCAAGCTTTAACACACGTCCCCGGATCCCGTATTTCCCTTATTTCACTATTCTTGCGTCTACAAGATCTTTCGCCTTTGCTTCCCACGTCCCACGCGCATTTACGGCTATTTCACACAAGTAACACACGAAAATATTTTTAAGTAAAATGATTTGTACATCATGAATGTGGAACTACCGGTTATCTACTCCTCGATATGAAAAGAATCGCTGTTTTTACCTTTGTAATAATGCTAACCGGCTGCGCGTCCCAAAAAAGCCGGCATTCCTTTTTCTTTATCCAGATGGCCGATACCCAGTTCGGATTTTTTACGGATAACCGCGACTTTCGGAAAGAAACGATCAACTTTGAAAAGGCAATTGGCGAAGCTAACAGGCTCAGGCCGGAATTTGTTGTGATCTGCGGGGACCTTGTGAACAAACCCGGAGACACGGCCCAGATCAATGAATACAAGAGGATTGCCTCAAAACTTCATCCTGCCATCAGGCTTTTCAATGTTGCCGGCAATCATGACGTCGAAAACACTCCCACCCCTGCGAGTCTGAAGAAATACAGGGAACATTTCGGTCCTGACTACTACATATTCGAGGCCGGTCATCTCTTTGGAATTGTACTCAACTCTTCGCTGATGAAAGATCCCGACAGCGCGCGGCAGGAGGCTGCGGCGCAGGATCTGTGGCTGCGGGGTGTGCTTGCTCAAAGGCGGAGTTCAAAAAGACTTATCATGGTCTTTCAGCATCATTCACTTTTCCTTGCCAGCCCTGAAGAAGTGGATGATTACTTTAACTTTCCACGGCAGGAGCGGGAGCGGTACCTCCGGTTATTTAGAGACCATAATATAAGATATGTGTTTGCCGGACATTACCACAGAAATGCAGGGGGTCGCTCTGGTGACCTGGAGATGATCACCACGGGACCAGTAGGCCGACCGTTAGGATCCGATCCGTCGGGATTCAGGATCGTTACCGTGCAGCGGGATACCGTTGAACACCAATACTACAGCCTGGATTCTATTCCCATTGGAATAAAATAAAGCAGGATTCAGATCTTTTTTCCAGGCACATCAAATAACATCTATGCACAATAGTCCGATAATATGTCCTCCGATCCACCTTTTATCTACTCAAGCAAATACGGAAAGGTTAATGGAAAGTATTGCACAAGACAAGTCAGGTAGGGTCGTCCTGCCACGTTCTTACTGGTAACGGTTATGGTTTGAATGTGCACGCGCCAGGAGACAAAATGAAAACCTCTTTTATACCCCATCTTATCAAATTGGGCTCATACCAAAGTCAAGGATTTTAGGATATAACTACCACAAAGACCGCCATTCTGTCAGGGCCGTCGTTTTTGTGCTTAATCTTCAAATTTATAAGTCCATCAAACTTCCAGCTACTAAAAGAGCTGTCCATTAAAGTTTGATGGTTTCAGTTACAGGCCGCCTTTTCAATTTAAGTCGAGCAGAGGACACCTTTTTTAAGCGTCGCCTCGGTAATTTGTCACTACAGTTCTAATGGCTGGCTAGATTCCTTCAATAAAATTGAAGGAATCCAGAGTTTGCGTTATAGACGGCACAATATTTACACTTCATTATACAATCTTTCCTTTTATGAAATGGCTCTATTTGAGCTACTTACAGGTTGCTGTAATCAGACTGGCAGTAAAAGGTTAAAATAAAAGGTTAACCTTTTAGTAAATTGGCTAAAACGAAACTTCTCTTGCTTTCTTTGAAAGTTTTAATCTTAATAAAATATTATATGCCTAAAACCACCAAGAAAAAAATTGCCTCTAAGGGTAATAAATTAGACAAATGCCCCACCGGCATTAGCGGCTTTGACCAAATAACTAAAGGCGGGCTTCCGAAAAATAGAACCACTTTAGTTAGTGGAGGTAGCGGCACTGGAAAAACTCTTTTTGGGATGGATTTTTTAATCAGTGGTGCGCTTAAGTTCAAAGAGCCAGGAGTCTTCATGTCCTTTGAAGAGACAGAAGATGAACTTTATAAAGACGTGGCGTCACTCAACCTTGATTTACAAGGGCTTGTTAAACGAAAAAAAATTGTGATTGAACATGTTATTTTTGAGAGGAGCGATCTTCAAGAAACCGACTTTAATCTTGAAGGCCTATTCGTTCGTTTGGAACGTGCCATTGATTCCATTAATGCCAAACGTGTTGTTCTGGATTCTATTGAATCACTCTTTGCAGGCATCACAGATGCAGGCATTCTTCGCTTAGAAATAAAAAGACTTTTCCGATGGCTTAAAGAAAAACAAGTGACGGCAATAGTTACCGGAGAGCCAGGGCAAGCATACTATACCCGTCATGGGCTGGAGCAATATATTTCTGATTGTGTTATTCTTCTGGATAACAGAGTTAAGGAACAGATTGCCATCCGTAGAATCCGTGTAGGTAAGTACCGTGGGTCACAACACGGAACAAATGAATATCCTTTCGTGATTGATAACGATGGACTTTCAGTAATTCCTATCACATCAGCCGGGCTTGATCAACCAGGTACAGGTAAAAAAGTTTCGACAGGAATTCCATCGTTAGACAAAATGTTCAGGGGTAAACCGGGTTATACCAGAGGCAGCACGGTACTCGCTTCAGGCACCGCAGGCACCGGAAAAACAAGCCTCGCGGCTGCCTTTGCATTGGCAAGTTGTGAACGAGGGGAACGCTGTCTTTTCTTGTCTTATGAAGAGTCCTCGGGGCAACTTGCTCAAAACATGAGTTCTATCGGTTTCCATTTTGAACCAATGATAAAAAAAGGACTATTAAAGGTTGTGTCTACGAGGCCTTCTTTTTTTGGCTTAGAGATGCATTTACTTGATTTATATAAGCTCATTGCAGAGTTCAAACCAAAAGCTGTTGTCATAGATCCGCTTACAAGTCTCATTGGTGAGGGGGACCAGCGTGAAATTAGATCAATGATTACGCGTATGATTGATCTTTTAAAATCCAAGGGCATTACCAGCTTTTTTACAAGTCTTGTTTCTTCATCTGCACAAAATGATACGAGCGGTGAAATCGGTGTCTCGTCATTAATTGACACCTGGATCGTAGTAAGAGAACTTGAAGAAGATGCGGGCAAAAAACGTATTCGTGGACTTTTCATCGTTAAGTCTCGCGGCACGGGCCACGACAGTGACGTGCACAAATTGGTCTTGAGTGATGATGGAATTAGATTGATTTCAATGGACAGTGAACCCGCTACTGGGAAGGCCAATGAGAAAAACAAGATTGGCAGAAATATTCCGCATGGTGAAAATATTTAATCGTAAACAATGGGAATACTACGTCCAAGCTTCATTGTAGGGATTGGTGGTTCAGCAGGAGCCCTCGATGCATATATCGCGCTCTTAGAAGCCCTCCCGTCCAATACAGGTATGACCTTTGTCATTATTTCTCATATGTTTCCCACCGCCATTAGCCAGTTGGCTGAGCTTCTGGCTGGACACTCGAAACTACCAGTAGTTGTGGCTTTCAACGGAATGCGGATTCGAGCGAATTACGTTTACGTAATTCCTCCGAACGCTGATCTTTTCATTAAGAAATACACTTTCAAAGTTGTTTCCCCACGCACGAAGAGTAATGTGGCCGTAGATTTATTTTTTACTTCTTTAGCAGAGGCTATGGGCGCGCGTGCGATCGGTATTATCCTCTCAGGATATGATGGTGATGGCACTGAGGGATGTAAGAACATTAAGGCAAAGGGAGGAATAACCTTTGCTCAGGACATGTCTGCCAAAGTGGCCCAGATGCCTCTTGGTGCTCAAGCTTCAGGCTGTATTGATTTTGTTATGCCTATCGACAAAATTTCAGATAAATTAAAAAAATTGGCAGCTGAACTTAACCTCCGTCGGCCAGGCTCGTGAGTCCCACCACTTTTTCGGTGATATACTGCTCTTATCAGTGGGGCTGTTAAAACCAAGTGATTTGGCTGGCTATCGGAATGGTCCAGTGTATATAAGAAGATCAATGCATGTTCCGCTAAATCGTGATGCAGTGCGCGATGCCATGCCAGCTTTTTTTGACTTGCTGAAGGAAGAACTAGACCCTGCGGTACGTGTTGTTCTCGGTCATTTCATTTTTGTTTACATTCATCCTTACATGGATGGAAATGGTCGCATTGGTCGATTTCTGATGAACGTCATGTTGGCCGCTGGAGGTTATCCCTGGACAGTCATTCCAGTAGAAGATCGAAAATTATATATGGACGCGCTGGAGCAGGCAAGTGTGCATCAGGATATTGTGCCTTTTACAGATTTTATTGCAAAGCATGTATCAAGAGGAATGAAGGGCGAACCTCTCCCTAAGATTCCCAATGTTTGAAAAGAATTTGGACTGTGATGCTCATAAAATCCTGCGCTTTTGGAACTTTGGAACTGTCTGCCGCGCTAAAGTTTTCATCCTCGTTAACCTTTACCTAAAGGTCTTCGAACGTAAATGATTGAAGCGTTTCAATGAATGTATTTTGAAACTGCGGATACGGAAGCCTGTAAATTCTGGCTGAATAACCGTCAGCCAAAACGTTGAAACAATAAAAATTCACCCGAGGAAACCCTACCCCACAAAGTCAACACATTGTTGTTAATGTTATCAAGGATGAAGAAACAAAAAAGAAATTGATAGCGGCTGATAAAGCCAGGAATATCAAATAAGATTGAATTTTTAATACCGTGTTTTGTACGAAAAATAAATTACAATTTCTTATTATTAATATTCCGGCGATGTTCCATATCAAATATTCGCCTTTTTAAAGTACAACTTGTTTGAAGGTCACTTACATATTAACTACCTTTAGTAAAAGTAACACAAATCTAACACCCTTAAGGGGAACACCTATAGCCAGTAAAAAAACAATCAAAAACATTCGTTTCTAAATAAAAAGGCCGAAGCTTTGATATTGAATTCAATTTAACAACCACCATGAATATTCGTAAAAGAGCACTAACTAACTCTACTTTGTCACAACTAAGTTGCTGATTTTTTGTTAGTTCCATACA
>JBBDXJ010000091.1:0-40067 GCA_040902445.1 Cyclobacteriaceae bacterium
GCAAGAATTAAACTAAAAAGACTCTATCCGACAATAGTTTGTTGACATGACACTATGTTCGTAACCCTTCTTAAGAGAAAGCGTTAATATTGCAGTGTGATAGTATTAATATTGCAGTGTGATAGTATTAATATTGCAGTGTGATAGTATTACTATTGCAGTGTGATGGTATTACTATTGTGTGTATATTTACCCACTAAAGTTTTGTAAAAGCATAAAAAGTGAACCTGAAAGCCAAAATCCTCATATTTCTGTTGTTCGCATACGGAGCATCCTGTATTGTTCCCTCCCATGTCTTTAAGGCTTTCCGCATTTCTGATAATATTGCAATGTTGTACCACCAAGAAAGTTCGAACTTACCATTCCCCGACCCCTTGTCATCTGAGCAGGAGTCCTCAAATACAGAGGATAATTTTTCGCAAGACGATGAGAACTTCATCGATTTGTCAGCTATTTCATTTTTAATCCCTTCGGGTTCCTTTCATAACCAGAATAATTCCTTACTATCGGGTTCTTTTAACCCTCCATTTTCACCTCCCAAAATGCGCTACTGTTAACAGCCACCTCAACCGAGGTTCGGCCTTACATTGTGTTTACTCCTTAAGTTAAAGTGATCTCAAAAACAAGAAGGGCACGACTCTTTTGGTAAAATCTATTATTAATTTCTAAAAGACATTTATAAATGAAAGACCTTTTTAAAGACATCAGGCAGGATTTACCTGCCAGTATAGTAGTTTTTTTTGTTGCTGTCCCATTGTGCCTGGGCATTGCACTCGCATCGGGCGCACCTCTATTTGCAGGAATTATAGCCGGAATCGTGGGGGGCATAGTAGTGGGCATGGCAAGTAGTTCGCCATTGGGCGTTAGCGGCCCCGCTGCCGGATTAGCTGTAATAGTTTTGACTTCCATTGGTTCACTTGGCGGCTCCTGGGAAGCATTTTTGACAGCCGTTGTTCTTGCCGGGATCATCCAACTTGTTATGGGTTACGCTAAGGCGGGATTCATTGCCTACTTCTTTCCATCATCCGTGATCAAAGGAATGCTTACAGGTATTGGTCTATTAATTATTTTAAAACAAATACCACACGCACTAGGATGGGATAAGGATGTGGAGGGAGACACTGCATTTTTTCAGGCTGATGGACAAAATACGTTCACTGAAATTATCAATGCCCTTCAGTTCTTTACTCCCGGAGCAGTTCTTATTGCTGCACTGTCATTAACCATTCTTATACTTTGGGATACGGTGCTGACCAAAAAGCATAAGGTTTTTCAATTGATACAAGGCCCAATTGTGGTAGTCATCCTGGGTATTGCAATGAATTATTTTTATCAAAACGGAATATTGGATTTTAGTCTTGCTGCCGACCAAGTGGTAAGAATTCCCGTTCCGGAAAACTTAGCTGGCTTTTTTAACCAGTTTACTTTCCCTGATTTTTCAGCCTTATCAAATTTAGAAGTATACAAAGTAGCTATTGTATTAGCCATTGTGGCAAGTTTGGAAACGCTGCTTTGTGTTGAAGCTACTGACAAACTTGATCCCTATAAAAGGATTACACCGACTAATAGAGAATTAAAGGCACAAGGTTTAGGAAATGTAATTTCCGGTTTAATTGGTGGTTTGCCCATTACGCAAGTTATTGTTCGCAGTTCGGCAAATATTTCCTTTGGCGGTAAAACAAAAATGTCTGCCATACTCCACGGTGTTTTTCTACTAGTGAGCGCCATTACAATCGCCAGTGTTTTAAACATGATTCCGTTGGCAAGTTTGGCCGCCATTTTATTGATGGTAGGTTATAAGCTGGCCAAGCCCTCTCTCTTTAAACTGATGTATAAATTGGGTTGGGAACAGTTTGTTCCTTTTACAGCAACTGTAGCCGCCATTCTTTTAACCGACTTGTTAATGGGTATTACAATAGGAATGCTCTTTGGTATTTTTTACACTTTACGTCATAGTTATCGTAACTCCCATCACATGAAAGATATCATCACTACAGAACACGGGCACCAAATTCATCATCTTGTTTTGGCCCAAGAAGTTTCATTTTTTAATAAAGCTAATGTAGTAAAATCATTAGACGGTATTCCTGCAAATTCAAAGGTGATTATTGATTGCTCAAAATCTAAATCAATTGCCTATGATGTGGTTGAGTTAATAAAAGATTACGAGACCAATGCCAAAACCAAAAACATCACTGTTGAGAAAATAAACTTTATTGAACCAGCTTACATTTAAAAGTATTTTAAAAAACATAAAAACAAAAACTATGAGAACACTAACGAAAGAACTAAGAGATAAAATTACGCCAATAGAAGCCATCGAAATCCTGAAAAAGGGCAATGAGCGATTTGTAAACAATCTGAAAATGAACCGCAACCTTTTGCAACAGGTAAACGAAACATCGGATGGGCAGCATCCCTTTGCCGTGATCCTGAGTTGCATTGACTCACGCACCTCAGCCGAACTTATTTTTGACCAGGGATTAGGCGATATTTTCAGTGTGAGAATAGCGGGCAATATCCAAAATGTGGACATTCTGGGCAGTATAGAATTTAGCTGCAAAGTTGCCGGAGCAAAAGTAGCGGTGGTGCTTGGGCATACCAAGTGTGGAGCAGTGAAAGGAGCTTGCGACCATGTGAAAATGGGGAACCTCTCTGCGCTATTGGAAAAAGTGAGACCGGCAGTAGACGCGGAAAAAACGGTAACGGTAAACCGGAATGCTGATAATTCTGGGTTTGTGGAAAAAGTAGCCTCGCTCAATGTACGGAACACCAAAAAACAGATTCTGAAACACAGCCCCATCCTTAAAGAGATGATCGAAAAAGGTGAGATCGCCCTTATCGGAGGGATGTATGATGTGGAAACCGGGATCGTTGATTTTTATGACGATGAGATTGTTACGGCAGAGACAATAACAAAGGAAGAGTCTGTCACACAATGATGTCAATAGAGCAGTTCTTTAAAATGTGCATCCCTGAAACAAAAAGGATTTTAAAGGCCTGCTAAAAAAAAATACTATTACTCGAAATGGAAAACTCCTCGAATATTCAGCTAAAAATTGATGAAAAGGTTTTTACGAAAGATCCATCTTCCTCAGATCTTGGTAAAAAAATTATTCTGCATAGCATTGTCCTGATCGATGAACTTGGCTTTGAGGCTTTTACTTTTGGAAAACTTGCTGACAAAATACAGTGCACAGAAGCCTCTATCTACCGTTATTTTGAAAACAAACACAGGTTGCTCATTTACCATCTCACTTGGTACTGGACATGGATGGAATACCGCCTTACTCTGGCAACTGCCAACATTAAATCACCTGAGGAACGATTGAAGATTGCTGTCGGGTTACTGACATCAACTCTGGAGCAGGAGTCCCGCATACCGCAGGTGGATGAGGCAGCTCTGTACAGGATCGTGATCGCGGAATCGCAAAAGGTATACCTGACCAAGAATGTGGATGAGGAAAATAAGCAGGGATTGTTCTTCAGCTACAAAAGACTTTGCAAAAAAGCGGCTGGAATTGTGAGAGAAATAAATCCTGAATACCGCTACCCTACTGCATTGATTTCTACTGTCGTTGAAAGTTCTTATGACCAGCGTTATTTTGCCAGGCATCTGCCTTCACTCACGGAAATACCAAAAGAGCGAGAAGATGGTATCACTGAGTATTTAACAGAGCTGGTTTTTAAGGCTATTAAATGAATAGTAATGAAAGAGGAACGCTGAAAAATTAATAATAGAATAGACGCGAGAATTTAAATTATGAATGAGCTGAAATTGAAAAACAGAATGCTTGAATACTGTAAAGCAATTCTTCATAAGGTCAGTTTTAGTAAGGCTTTATTCAAGAAAGAATACAGAAAGAGCTTTACCTATTTGCATCCGGAAGATCACCTTGAACTGAAAAAGTGGCTACGTATAAATTTGAACCTAAAGGAAATCAAAGTGTCTGCCGATAAATTATAAACGTATTTAAAATTTATTACAATGGAACAGTCATTTTATTGGTGGGTTGGCCTGGCTACACTGGCATCCATGATTTTCAGCAAAGACAAGGCTCAATCCGGCCAATAGATTAGAAAGTAATGTTCAAGAACTTGCCGGTGTATTTTCCCATTTACGGTATAAGTGTTTTATTACTGGTAAGCTCCTCAACATTTTCCCAATCACCCCAAACACTGCAGGGAACTGGCTTATGTTTTTCAATCAAACCCGTTTGAATGAACGCTGGAGCATTCATACAGAAGCGCAGTACCGCAGTTATGAGATCACTCCCAATACAGAACAACTGCTTTTGCGTGGTGGTGTAAATTACCATATAAGCAACTCTGCCTTTGCAAGTATCGGATATGCAAATGTTACAAACTATGCGTATGACAAAGAACTGATGCCGGGGGTTCAGGTTTCTGAAAATCGCCTGTGGCAGCAGTTTTTAATGCGCAATACTTTAGAAAGGATTTCCTTTGAGCGTTTGTACATCCGAAACAAAATACTTACCTTTGGCGTAAGTAACGTATGGCGACACTATGATAATTTCCTTTCGATCCAAGGAAACCAAGAAAATATGGGAAGGTGAAAGAGTGAAAGGATTTCGGGCTAACTTTCAAAAGATTATCAGGCGCAAACTGAGAATGCTGAATAACTCACAGAGTACAATTGACTTGCATGCTCCCCCGTCAAACAGACTGGAAAAATTAAAAGGAAATTTAAAGGAGTATTATTCAATACGAATCAATGACCAATGGCGAATAATATTCAAATGGGACAATGGAAATGCTTTAGATGTTGAAATTGTTGATTATCATTAAAAGAGAAACAATGAAGAAGATTAAGAACATTCACCCTGGAGAAATTTTGCAACAGGAATTTTTGATTCCCCTGGGACTAAGTGCGTACCGATTATCAAAAGATATTGGAATACCTCAGACAAGAATATCTGAAATATTGAAGGGTAACAGGAGGATAACGGCTGACACCGCTCTACGACTGTCAAAGTATTTAGGAAACTCGGCTAAATTTTGGCTGGGACTTCAAGACGATTTCGATATCGAAGAAGAAGGCCAACTCAAATTCAAGGAACTTCAATCAATTGAGCACCATCAAGCCAACGCGGCATAACATGGTAGATAGGTCATATGCGGGTTCACTTTGCAGTCATCACTTCGCAAGTAACTTTTTTCGTCAACGACTGATTTTACTGGACCGGCGAGAAAATATGCGACGATGACAGTTGAGGATTCTAATTCGTGACGGAAGAGTTAATTTGTAGTTTTAGGTTTTTTGAACAACATCGGTTACCTGGCCGGTTGTTTAAAAATTTGCTGCCGGTTTGCCAGCCAGAACTAACCCGGCCTCCGAAGAGCCAAAACCAACAGCTGCTTTATGCGCGTCCCAATTGACATGAAACCCATTGAAAAATTATCAAAGCCCCATTGGTCCCATTACAAAAAATTCAATCGTTTTCGGTTAAATTCAAAATATTGAAAATCCAATATCCTGCAATCGTTGACGTTTTTCAATTTTTAAACATTTCGCGCTAAATGTGAAAAGATTCAAAAAATTCTTTCTCCAGGGGTCTTATGCAAATTTCCTGCTGCAGTTTTCGTAAATTCAGAAATTAGTTTGGGTGAATGACGCCAATTTTCCCCCGAAAGATAACCAGACGTAGATGCAAAGAACCAAGACCAAAGGCTTATACACACCCGAGCTCGAACACGATGCCTGCGGCATCGGGTTCGTAGCCAACATCAACGGCACGAGAACCAACAGTGTCCTCCGGGATGCGCTCTCCATGCTTGAAAACATGGAGCATCGCGGTGGAAAAGGCTGCAATGCCAAAACCGGCGATGGGGCTGGTATCCTTATTCAACTTCCCCATGCCTTTTTATCGGAGGAAGCTTCCCGCCTCGGGTTTGAACTCCCTGCACCCGGTAAATATGGTGTCGGTATGGTCTTCTTTCCGCGCGACAAGAAAGTTGCGAACGCCTGTCGTGAGGTTCTGAAGAAAAATATCATCGCTCTTGGCTTTGAACTTATCGGCTTCCGCGGAGTTCCTGTAGATCACAGCGTTCCCGGACCTGATGCGGCGGAAGTAGAACCTTTGATTGAGCAGGTGTTTGTAAAATTAAAAGCCGATTCATTAACCGATGATCACCTCGAGCGAAAACTTTTTGTCCTCCGCAATTTCACTTCCCACAAAATTGCAAAGGATGTAAAGGGCAGCAACACCGAATTTTACATTACAAGTTTTTCTGCAAAGACAATTGTTTATAAAGGACAACTGCGAACAGAGCAGTTGCGCAAATACTTTTTTGATTTGCAAGACCCGCGGTTGCGCACCGCCTTAGCTTTGGTTCACTCCAGGTTCTCAACTAATACATTTCCGAACTGGAAGTTAGCCCAGCCTTTCCGTTACATCGCACACAATGGTGAGATCAACACCATTCGCGGTAACGTGAATAAGATGAAATCCAAGGAAGCGCTATTCAAATCATCACTCTTTACCGATGAAGAATTGAAACTGGTGCTTCCTATTACAGTGGCTGGAGGTTCCGACTCCATGAACCTCGATGCACTTGTTGAAATGCTCGTGATCTCCGGACGCAGTATCCCCCACGTGATGATGATGCTGGTTCCGGAAGCGTGGCAGGATAATAAATTAATGGATCCGCACCGGAAGGCGTTCTATAAATACCACGCATCCATGATGGAACCGTGGGACGGACCGGCCGCCCTCGTGTTCACTGATGGAACCAGGATCGGAGCCACGCTCGACCGCAATGGCCTGCGTCCTTTGAGATATTATGTTACCCGCTCGGGACGTATGGTGATGGCCTCTGAAGCCGGCGCCCTTCCTGTAGATCCAAAAGATATTCTGGAAAAAGGCCGCATCACTCCCGGTAGGATGATGCTCATCGATCTCGAACAAGGAAAAGTTCTTGATGATGAAAAGGTGAAACGGTCCGTCTATGAAGGGAAGCCATATTACAACTGGATCATACAAAACCGTTTGAAGCTAAGACTGGAACCCGAACAGGAATGGTATGAGGACAATTTCGATGAGAAGACCTTAGCGCAAAGACAGAACGCTTACGGATATACCACCGAAGATCTTAAAGCCATTATCACGCCCATGGCAGAAACCGGATATGAAGCCGTTGGTTCCATGGGCGATGATACGCCGCTGGCGGTCCTTTCAAAAGAAAGCCGGCATATTTCAAATTATTTTAAACAGCATTTTGCCCAGGTAAGCAATCCGCCCATCGACCCGATCCGTGAAAGACTGGTCATGTCTTTGTTTACCCGCATTGGTGTCAGCTTAAATGTGCTGGAGGAAACACCGCAGCACACCAATCAGATCCATATTTCGCAACCGGTTCTTATGAACCCGGATCTGGAGAAACTAAAACACCTTCCCGCACATGGTTTCGATTATTCAATCCTGCGGTCCGTATTTGTTGCGGATGGAAAACCCGGCAGGTTGGAAGAAAGTCTAAACCGAATTTGTTGTGAAGCTGAAAAAGCCATTCGCAGCGGCAAGAAGATCATTGTTATTTCAGACAAAAAGATCAGCCCTGATTGTGCGCCAATCCCGTCTTTGCTCGCTATCGGGGCGGTGCATCACTACCTTGTTGAGAAAAGGATCCGCACCCAGGCAGGACTGCTCGTGGAAGCCGGTGACGTATGGGAAGTGCATCACTTTGCCACCATTATCGGATATGGCGCCAGTGCCATCAATCCCTACATGGCATTTGAAACTATTCATTCGCTCAACCAACAAGGGGCGCTCGGAAAAATTACAGACGAAGAAGCGTATAAAAATTACCAGAAGGCAATTGGAAATGGTTTGCTGAAGGTGATGTCCAAAATGGGTATCAGCACACTGCAATCTTACCAGTCTGCGCAAATTTTCGAGGCGTTGGGTCTTGGCAGTGACGTCATCGATAAATGTTTCCGCGGCACCATCAGCAGGATTGAAGGCTTATCCTTTGATGATCTTGCCCAGGAAGTTCTTGTCCGCCACAACCTCGCCTTCCAAAAGGAGGGAACAGCGCTTCAGGTCGGCGGAATTTATCAGTGGAAACGCAGGGGTGAAAAACATTTGTTCAGCCCTGAAGTAATTCACCTGCTCCAGCACTCGACGAAATCAAAAAATTATTCGCTTTTCAAAAAGTATTCAGCCGTGATCAACGACCAGACGCGCGATACACTAACGCTGCGCGGGCTGTTTGAATTCAAAAAGCGCAATGCGATATCAATTGATGAAGTAGAACCGGTAGAAGAGATTTTCAAACGTTTCGCTACGGGAGCAATGTCATTTGGTTCCATCTCGCACGAAGCCCATTCTACCCTCGCTATTGCCATGAATCGCATTGGAGGAAAAAGCAATAGCGGTGAAGGCGGCGAAGATGAGATACGTTTTGAAAGGAAAAGCAATGGTGACTGGGAACGGTCAGCCATCAAGCAGGTTGCATCGGGGAGATTCGGTGTAACGAGTCATTATCTTTCGAATGCCGATGAACTTCAAATAAAAATGGCGCAGGGAGCGAAGCCTGGTGAAGGGGGTCAGCTTCCGGGTCACAAGGTAGATGAATGGATCGGCCGTGTGCGCCATTCAACTCCAGGTGTTGGATTAATTTCACCGCCACCACACCACGATATTTACTCGATCGAAGATCTTGCCCAACTTATTTTCGATTTGAAAAACGCTAACCGCCAGGCGCGGATCAATGTAAAGCTTGTATCCCAGGCAGGTGTCGGTACCGTTGCAGCTGGGGTGGCCAAGGCCAAAGCCGACGCGATCCTGATCTCAGGCGCCGATGGTGGAACCGGGGCATCACCGATCAGCTCGGTGCGCCATGCAGGTTTACCATGGGAGCTCGGTCTCGCCGAAGCGCATCAGACTTTGGTAAAAAATAATCTCAGAAGCCGTATTGTTCTGCAAACGGATGGTCAGATAAGGACGGGACGTGATATCGCAGTTGCCACCATGTTGGGTGCCGAGGAATGGGGAGTGGCCACCGCTGCACTGGTGGTAGAAGGTTGTATAATGATGCGCAAATGCCATCTGAACACCTGTCCTGTGGGCATCGCCACACAAGACACTGAATTGCGCAAGCTGTTCACCGGTGATCCGGATCACGTTGTTAACTTCTTCCACTTCCTCGCACAGGATCTGCGCGAGACAATGGCTGAACTCGGTTTCCGAACCGTAAATGAAATGGTTGGAAGAACGGATGTACTGCGCGTGCGCCAGGATGTGGATCACTGGAAGGTCAAGAAACTCGACCTGTCACCTATTCTGCACCGCGAGCCAACAAGAGAGCATATCGGCGTGTACAAACAGATCGAACAGGATTTTGAATTGGAAAAAGTACTCGACTGGCGTCTGGTTGAAGCTGCAAAATCCGCCCTGGATGAAGCTGAACCAATACAACAGAAATTTATCATCCGGAATACAGACCGCACAGTTGGTGCTTTGTTGTCGAATGAGGTATCGAAAAAATATAAAGGCAAAGGTCTCCCGGAAGACACGATCCATTTTACTTTCAAAGGATCCGCAGGTCAAAGTTTTGGTGCATTTGTTGCACCGGGACTCTCCTTTGAACTTGAGGGAGAAGCGAACGATTATTTTGGAAAAGGACTTTCAGGAGGAAAGCTAATCGTGTATCCGGATAAGGAAGCGACTTTTAAACCTGAGGACAATATAATCATTGGCAATGTTGCATTTTACGGGGCAACATCCGGTGAAGCATTTATCAGGGGCCAGGCCGGTGAACGTTTTTGCGTTCGCAATTCCGGGGTCAAGGCTGTAGTTGAAGGGGTTGGTGACCACGCCTGCGAATACATGACAGGAGGTCGTGTTGTGGTGTTGGGCAAAACCGGAAGGAACTTCGCCGCAGGCATGAGTGGTGGTATAGCTTATGTTTTTGATACCGAGAATGGGCTGGAGAAACTTTGCAACAAGGACATGGTCGAAATTGAAGCCATGAATGAAGAGGATAAACAGGAAGTCAGGGAGATGACCGAAAAGCATTTCAGGTATACGGGAAGCGACCCGGCGGAGTGGATCCTGGAAAACTGGGAGGTGGCTTCGGGTCATTTTGTAAAAGTTATGCCGAAGGATTACAAGGCTGTTCTTCAAAAACAAAAGGCGCTCAACGGCGTCGGCCAGGAAGACAAAAAAGTTGCCGCATAATTATTGAATTGATAGAATACACAGACATTAAAAAAAAATATTACGACATGGGTCAGATTGATGGGTTTATGAAATACAACAGGGAGATGCCAAAATCCCGTGATCCAAAGGAGCGAATAAAAGATTACAAGGAGGTTTATAACCCGCTGGACCAAGAAAAAACAAAGCAGAATGCAGCGCGCTGCATGGATTGTGGAGTTCCTTTTTGCCATTCCGGATGCCCCCTTGGAAACAACATTCCTGATTTCAATGAAGCAGTGTATCAGGACCGTTGGGAAGAAGCGATCCAGATCCTGCACAGCACCAATAATTTCCCAGACTTTACCGGAAGAATTTGTCCTGCGCCATGTGAGGCAAGCTGCGTATTGAGCATCAACAATGATCCGGTTACCATCGAGTACATTGAAAAAGCGATCGCTGAAAAAGCATTTGAGAAAGGATACATAAAACCGACTCCTCCGAAAACGCGGACCGGTAAACGTATTGCCATTGTGGGTTCCGGACCCGCAGGCCTGGCCGCGGCTGCGCAGCTGAACAAAGCAGGACACTGGGTAACAGTTTTCGAGCGCAGCGACCGGATAGGCGGTTTACTTCGCTATGGCATTCCCGATTTTAAAATGGAGAAATCTGTAATCGACCGGCGGATCAGGTTGATGGAACAGGAAGGTATTATCTTCAGAACAAATTCCCACGTCGGCGTCAACATCAGCGCCCAACATCTCCAGGATGAATTTGATGCTGTTGTATTATGCGGAGGTGCATCTGCCCCACGGGATCTTCCGATTTCAGGCAGGACCCTGAAAGGTGTTCATTTTGCTATGGAATTCCTGCCTCAACAAAATAAACGTGTGGCGGGAGACAGGATCTTTTCCGGTGATATCCTGGCAACAGGGAAAAATGTTATCATCATCGGTGGTGGCGATACCGGATCGGATTGTGTTGGGACTTCAAATCGCCAGGGTGCTCATACAGTTACTCAAATTGAGTTGTTGACTGAACCCCCATTGACCCGTAATGAGGATAATCCATGGCCTCTGTGGCCGATGGTGCTCATGACCTCGTCTTCTCAGGAAGAAGGTGTAAATCGGCAGTGGGCAATTCTTACCAGGGAATTCATAGGTGATAACAACGGCCGGCTTACGGGTTTGAAAGTTGTGGATATTGTTTGGGGTCCGAATGCTCAGGGCAAAATGGGTTTCCAGGAAGTAGCCGGAACTGAACGGGTTATGCCCTGCGAACTTGCTCTGCTCGCCGTGGGTTTTATTGGCGCCGAAAAAGGCGGGATGATCGAGGAACTGGACATTGAACTTGACGAATGTGGCAATATCAAAACAGAAAATTATATGACCACTCGTGAAGGAATATTTTCAGCGGGAGACATCCGCCGCGGACAATCACTCGTGGTCTGGGCGATCTCCGAAGGTCGTGAGGCTGCTCGCGCAGCAGATATCTGGCTCATGGGCAGCTCGGAGCTGGAATCGAAAGATGTGTCGTTCATCAACGTGGCAAAATCTGCCTGAATCAATAATTCCTCGCGTCTGGATCGCGTTACCGGTCCGCACCCGCACAAACTCCATCGATTTTTGAGGCTCACATCCAACCAATTGTTCCTGAATAGAACTATTTTTGTCTAACAACAATTATAGAGACGTGTCGAGCAAAAAAGTAAATGTTGGTTTGGTGCAAATGTCGTGTACCGCCAACCCGCAGGAAAATCTTTCAAAAGCAATTGCCAAAATAAGCGAGGCTGCGGCTAAAGGTGCACAAATCGTTTGCCTTCAGGAGCTTTTTATGTTTCTGTATTTTTGCGATGTTGAGGATTATGATAACTTTAAATTGGCTGAACCTGTTCCGGGGCCCTCGACAGAAACTTTGTCTTCCCTGGCCAGGGAATTGGGCGTTGTGATCATTGCATCACTTTTTGAAAAAAGGACTAACGGTATCTATCACAATACCACCGCTGTTGTGGATGCCGATGGCACCTATCTCGGCAAATATCGGAAAATGCATATTCCGGATGACCCCGCTTATTATGAAAAATTTTACTTCACTCCTGGTGACCTGGGATACAAGGTTTTCAAAACCAAATTTGGAACATTGGGCGTGCTCATTTGTTGGGATCAGTGGTATCCCGAGGCAGCCCGTATCACGGCCCTTATGGGTGCCGAGATCCTCTTCTACCCCACTGCCATCGGCTGGGCCACAGCTCAGGATCAGGAAACGAACGATGAACAATACAACGCCTGGCAAACCATCCAGCGCAGCCATTCCGTGGCAAATGGTGTTCATGTCGTCAGCGTAAATCGTGTGGGCCTTGAACAGGATGGCGCCATGAAATTTTGGGGTGGCTCGTTTGTTTCCAACCCCTTTGGAAAACTTATTCACCTTTCCTCGCACGACAGGGAAGAAGTAAACGTCGTTGAGCTGGATCTGAATAAAACCGATCGCTACAGAACCCACTGGCCTTTTCTCCGCGACCGCAGGATCGATTCGTATCAACCGATAACCAAACGATACATTGATGAGTAATCGCTTTAAGTTCAGAATTGAAAGTTGGTCCAAATGGACTCCTATGTAGAAATTCAAAGTTCAAAATTGCCGCACCTTCCAATTAAGAGATCTTGAAGAAGTTTGTCCCAAAGGAGTCAGGATATTATTTTCCCGCCGAATTTGACGAGCATGTAGCCACATGGTTAAGCTGGCCTCATAAGGAAGCTTCCTGGCCTGGTAGGATCGAAACCATTTTCCCCATTTATGCTGCCTTTATTAAACTGCTCGCTGAAGGGGAGAAGGTAAATATCAATGTTGCTGACGAGGCCATGAAACTCAAGGCCCTTACGCATCTGGAGGCAACCGGTGCCAACTTGAGGCAGATCCAGTTTTTTTATCATCCCACCAACGATGCATGGTGTCGTGATCATGGTCCGGCATTTTTAATCAACCCACAGGCGGACATAAAAAAAATTATAGTTGACTGGGGATATAATGCCTGGGGGGGGAAATATCCTCCCTTTGATCTTGACGACAATATCCCAACCCTGATTGCCAACCACTACGCTGTACCCGTAGTCTATCCCGGAATTGTCATGGAGGGCGGATCAGTTGATTTTAACGGGAAGGGTACCGTGCTCTCCACCACTTCGTGTCTGTTAAATCCAAATCGAAACCCTGACCTGAGCAGGGAACAGATTGAAGAATATCTCCATCAATATTACGGCGTGAATAATATTCTGTGGCTTGGCGATGGAATTACAGGAGATGATACTGATGGCCATATCGATGACCTCACCCGTTTTGTTAACGGTGACACAGTGGTAACCGTAGTGGAATCCGACAAAAAAGATGAGAATTATAGACCACTTCAGCAGAATCTGAAAGCATTGTCAAAAATGCGATTGGAGAGCGGACGCCAGATGAACATTGTGGAATTGCCAATGCCATCTGCAATCGTTTATGAAGATATGCGCCTCCCGGCTTCCTACGCAAATTTTTACATCGCTAACAAATATGTGATCGTTCCAACCTTTCGCGATAAAAACGACGAGACTGTCTTGCATACCCTTCAGGGAGTTTTTCCGGATAAAAAAGTAGTCGGCCTTGACTCAACTGATATCATCTGGGGGCTGGGTTCCTTCCATTGCCTCAGCCAGCAGGAGCCAGCAGTCTAAAAATATGCCTTCAAATGGATCAAATCAATCTCTACCTGATATCTGAAATCACCACACTGCTTTCTGGAGTAATTATCAAATCCAATGCGATATCCTTTTTATCGATCCCGTGTATCTTTTCTTCCATATCAAAAAAAGACAGGCCTATTTTCATGCAACCAGGCCTGCAGCTCACGAGGAAGCGATCATAAAAGCCTCTGCCATATCCTACCCGGTGGCCATGGTTGTCAAAGGCCAGCAGCGGCACGAGCACCGCATCTATTTTTTCAGTTGGTGCGGGCACTCCTTTCACTGGTTCGGGGATCTCCCACATATTATTTTTCAATTGCTCCATTCCTTCGAAAAAATAATGTTCCAACTGTGCGGTTTGATTATTCATCTTCGGAATTACAATTTGTATTTGTGGAGATTCTTTTTTAAGCCGTTCAATAATAAGCCATGTATTTACCTCCCGGTGTTTTTTAATGGCCAGAAACGTATGCAACACCTGAATTCGGGAAAGGTTAACGTTTGCAAAAAAATTATCACAAAGCTGTTGATTTAGCTGATGATATGCCACATCAGAAAGTTCCATTCTTTTTTTAAGGTAAATTTTTCTGAGATCTTCTTTTGTCATGCACCCGTATAGATTAAAACGTTGAACTTATAATCAAAAGCATCGAAACAGGAAATCAACTTAGCGATAAATTGTTTATCACGCTGATAAAAATTTAAAAAGTTATCCACCCGTTCCTGAAGGATGCCATTAGGGAACAAGGCATTTTTCACGGCATCGATCTGTCTTAAT
The DNA here is from genome assembly GCA_040902445.1 of Cyclobacteriaceae bacterium. Classification (GTDB taxonomy): domain Bacteria; phylum Bacteroidota; class Bacteroidia; order Cytophagales; family Cyclobacteriaceae; genus Chryseosolibacter. Next base: position 14,655 of record JBBDXJ010000091.1, read on the forward strand.
TTATCCGTGTGCAGGCGTTTCTCGGCGCGCAGTAGTTTCCGCTCGATCTTTTCCAGACCGTTCATTACCCGGGTGCCTTCGGCAGCCGTGAAAGGGCCAAGCGTTTTATCAATCGACTCCGCCCGTCTTTTAAGCTGTTCGTAAATTTCCATGATCGTAGTTCTTTCTGCGCCCACAGTAAGATCTTTCCCGGAATTTTTTAACACCCAATGATTGTATAAATAATTTTTCTCTTCGAAAAAATGGATCAAATCAAGGCCGGTTTTTTCTACTTTTCTTTGAATGGTATGGTCAACCACTACTCCGAAATTCCGTGGCATTAACATCGGGAACGGGATCATGAAATGATCGAAAACCTTTTTTAACTGAAGCCAGTAAGTATTTTCTGCCGGACCGCCGACATATGCCAGGTTGGGAAGGATAATCTCCTGGTACAACGGCCTGAGTATAACATTGGGGCTGAGTTTTTCAGGCTCCTGCTCAATCATTTTCCGCAACTCATCTTCAGAAAAACTCAATTGTGTTTCCAAAACAAAATACCTGTCGTCGCGTTTTTCTATTCGCTCGCGAATGTTTTTGTCGAGGTAAAAGAAATTGATGTCGCGACAAAAGACCTGCGTTTTGTAGCCGGGATCGGCGAGGCCTTTATTGGTTTCATTCACCAGTTTTATGGTCGTATGTTTGAAAAGGTCCTCTTCCATGACGGGTTTGAACAAACTTTTAAGATCGCGATCGTCGGCGTCCAGGACGACCACACCTTCATTGCCGAACAATGCGTTCACATAGTGCCGGACTGCATCTGACAGTATTTTATTTTTTGTATAGGCTTCCTTGAAGATTTCCGCGTCACCTGGAATTTCCTGAAGGAGTTTCTCCAGACCTTTTGTGCTGAATCTGCCTACCGCTCCCTTCTGCGACGTTTCCCAAACATATTTTTTTCCATAGAGGTCAAAGTATTTAATCTCATCGTAATCGTGATCCTCGGACGCCATCCAGTAAACAGGCACGAAATGGAAGTCGGGATAAGTCGCCTTTAGTTTTTTACAGGCGTTGATCACGGTTACAATTTTGAAGATGACATAAAGTGGCCCCGTGAAAATATTGAGCTGGTGACCTGTGGTAACTGTAAATGTTTTGGGATCGGCCAAAGCCGAAATATTACCTGAAACCAGCTCCGGAGTTTTTAGATGCTGATACTGCTTTTGAAACGTTGAAACGAGAACCTCACGATTGTGGGAAGGAAAAGATTTTGATTTTTCCCCGATCTGGTCCTTGAAATTTTCAAGAAGGGGGAAGCGGTTATAAAAAGGTTTTATTGGTGCTTTCTGGTCTATGTAATCGAGAAAAAACGGAGAGAATGCTTTGGTATCAGCAAGCGGAATTTTTTTATGCTGCATAACAACGGCGGAAGTGAATGATAAAACATATTAAGCTCATAACCGAATAACGGCAATATAAGCATAAGGTTCAAAGATTTATAGAGCCTGTTGTTACCTGCTCGCCTGTAAGATCAAACTCGGAGGCGCCCGTTATTCTGACCTCTGCAAAATCGCCGGTTCTCAGATAATCCATAGGCGAATGAATGATCACCTCGTTATCAACTTCGGGCGAATCAAATTCCGTTCTTCCCACAAAATTATTACCTTCTCTGCGGTCTATCAGCACCTTCAATATTTTTCCGATACGTTGTTGATTTAACTCCAGTGATATTCCTTGCTGCAGTTCCATCACAGCATCAGCACGCTCCTGTTTTATTTCTGCGGGAACATCATCGGCCATGGAATAGGCGTGTGTATTTTCTTCGTGCGAATAGTTAAATATCCCCAGCCTTTCAAATCTCGATTTTTCAATGAAATCCAACAGCTGCGAAAAATCCTCTTCCGTTTCGCCCGGATGGCCCGCGATCATCGTTGTTCGGAGCGAAATGCCTGGTACTTTTTCGCGGATGGTTTCCAGAAGTTGTTCGGTCTTTTCGCGCGTTATTCCACGGCGCATCAATTGCAGCATCCTGGTTGAACCATGCTGAAGGGGAATATCGAGATATTTGCAGATGTTGCGTCGTTCACTCATTACATCCAGTACATCCATCGGGAAACCTGAAGGAAAAGCATAGTGGAGCCGAATCCAATCGATACCTTCTACATCCGAGAGCCTTTTCAATAACTCCGCGAGATTTCTTTTTCTGTAAAGGTCCAGTCCATAATAAGTGGAGTCCTGGGCTATTACCAATAATTCTCTTGTTCCGTTCCTCGCGAGATTCTTAGCTTCAAGTACCAGCTCTTCCATTGGTCTCGAAATATGCCCACCCCTCATCAGCGGTATCGCGCAGAAAGAACATGGCCTGTCGCATCCCTCCGAGATCTTTAAATATGCGTAGTGAGCCGGATTTGTTAATATTCTTTCACCCACCAGCTCTTGCCGGTAGTTAGCCTTGAATACTTTCAACAACCTTGAAAGATCACGCGTCCCAAACCATGCGTCAACCTGCGGAATTTCCCTTTTGAGCTCGTCCTTATATCGTTGCGAAAGACAGCCAGTGACATAGACCTTGTCAACGATTCCTTCTTCTTTAGCGTCTACGTACCGGAGAATTGTATCGATAGATTCCTGTTTCGCATTGTCGATAAAACCACAGGTATTGATCACTACAACATTTGCGTCATCGTCTTTTGATTCATGCACCGCCTGAATGCCGTTGCCTCTTAATTGGGCGAGCAGCACTTCCGAGTCGACCTGGTTCTTTGAACAACCGAGCGTGACGACATTTATTTTAGTTGATTTGTTACCTTTTGTTTTCATTCCTGGAGCTTATTTTCAACAGAAATCACACTTTATTAATTCAAATCCACAACAGTGAGACAAATCCCCGTAACAGGTGCTTTGCAGAGTTGCACACGTTTGTGTTAGACTATTAGTGCCCATATTGACCCATTTACGTCATCTGGTTTTCATTGAAAGAGTGCAAAAATACTAAAAATATACTGGCCCGGAATTTGGGCTAACGCGGCATCACATATCTTTACGCACGTATTTTTAGAAATGGTAAAAAGCAGCGCCTGGTTCCTTGTTTTATTTCTTTTGACAACTGCCTGTCTGGATGAACCTGAATGCTTTAATCTGAATAACAATATCATCGGGATTTCCTTTAAAAAGCTGGCCGATAGCAGCATTGACACCGCTGAGTTCACCCTCATTGGCACCATTGAGCCACCGTTAATATTCATTGGAGATACGGTCTCGAGAATAACTTTGCCGCTGAATTATTTTGTAGATGAAACCACTTTCTTTTTTGAAAGCCCGGATACCCTCCGTATTCTGCGGCTGGGATATGTTTCACAGGCTCAGTTTGTGTCGGAAGATTGTGGAGAGAAGTTTGTTTTATCAACATTACGGGTTCTGGAGCATTCATTTGATTCAGTAAGGTTAATAAGCGATGTCCCCTCAGCAGAGGGAGGTAACACACATATAGAAATTTTTCAATGATGTCGAATACCCTTTCATTGAAAATCCTTTTCCTCAGCCTTGTGATCCTGACGCATTCACTGGAGAATGCGTCAGCTCAGGCAGCTCAGGATACGGTTAAAACTGATACATTAAGAAATAAATATTTTCCCACTGGTATAAGGGTTGGAACCGATATTATAAGCCTGGTGAAAACCCGGACCCAGGATAACTTTAGTGGCTGGGAAGTGAATGGTGAAATAGATTTTAACAGATATTATTTCACACTGGAATACGGTAAGTGGGGACGAAACTTTAATTCAGACTCGGCCGCGTATATGAACGACGGCAGGTACTGGCGTGCGGGCGTTGATGTAAATTTTCTCACAAAAGATCCGGACCGCAATGTGTTTTTCCTGGGAGCAAGGTATGGGCGCTCCGTTTTTTCGGAATCCCTGAGCATCAAACTCTATGATCCCATCTGGGGTCTTCTCGTGGATGATTTCTATCACTCAGATGTCAATGCATGGTGGCTCGAAATCACCACCGGTCTGCGTGTAAAAATCTGGAAAATTTTCTGGATTGGTTATACCGGCCGCCTCAAGTTTGCGCTGTCCTCTGACGTTACCGACGAAATGCTTCCGCATGATGTGCCCGGGTTTGGTAAAACCGATAAGGAAACTACGTGGGGGTTCAACTATTACCTTATGATAAGGTTGCCGATAAGGAAAGCACCGCCGCCACCTGCCAAAAAATAATTAATCTGTTTTGAACAGGGAATCCACAAACTCAACCTGATCAAAGACCTGGAGATCGTCAATTTTTTCGCCCACGCCGATATATTTTACAGGGATCTTGAATTCATCAGAGATGCCTATTACGACACCTCCCTTGGCTGTTCCATCCAGTTTGGTGATACAAAGAGCCGTAACGTCGGTGGCCTTGGTGAATTCACGAGCCTGAATGGTGGCATTTTGTCCCGTACTTCCGTCGAGCACCAGCAGTACCTCATGGGGTGCATCGGAAATAACCTTCTGCATCACCCGCTTGATTTTGGTAAGCTCATTCATCAGGTTGACCTTAGTGTGTAATCTTCCTGCGGTATCGATTATTACTACGTCGGCGTTCTTTTCTACGCCTTCCTTAATAGCATCAAACGCAACCGCAGAGGGATCGGCGTTCATACCTTTTGAAACCACGGGCACCCCTACACGCTGTCCCCACAATTTAAGCTGATCGACTGCCGCTGCCCGAAAGGTATCGGCAGCTCCGAGAATCACGTTTTTGCCTCTTTTCTTTAACTGCGCGGAAAGTTTTCCAATGGTTGTGGTTTTTCCCACGCCATTTACGCCTACAACCATGATCACATACGGTTTTTTGTCGGCCGGTATCTCAAAATCATTGGGTGTGGACGCATTGTTAGGAGATAACAATGCAACAACTTCCTCTTTAAGAATACGGTTCAGCTCCACAGTGTTCATGTACTTATCACGGGCAACACGCTGCTGGATACGGTCAATGATCTTTAAAGTGGTTTCTACGCCAACATCAGACGTGACGAGTATCTCTTCAAGGCTGTCCAGCACATCATCATCAACAGTACTTTTCCCGGCGATTGCCTTGCCAAGTTTGGAGAAGAAACTGTCTTTGGTCTTTTCGAGACCTTTATCCAACGACTCCTTTTTTTCTTTTGTGAAAAGTCCGAACATAAATCTGGGTAAAATTGAAACTAACCATCCCTGAGGAAGCGTAAAACTTTAAGCCAAAACCCTTATTAAAACACAAAAAGTCCTCGATTGAGGACTTTTTAATGCTGTTTACCTTTAGAGAATTATTTTTTAGCAAGTGTTTCTTTTACAAGCTCAGCGGGGACAATTTCTTCTCTAAAGCTATAGGCGCCGGTTTTCTCAGATTTTACAGCTTTGATAACTTTTGCAAAGCTCTTACCATCGGTTTTTTTGAGTGACGCAACAACTTTCTTTGCCATGGTTATTTAATTTCTTTGTGAACGGTATATTTTTTCAAAATAGCATTGTACTTCTTCAGTTCCAATCGCTCAGTAGTGTTTTTGCGGTTTTTTGTAGTGATATACCGGCTCATACCAGCCCGACCGGTGGTCTTATGCTCGGTGCACTCCAAAATTACCTGTACCCTATTGCCTTTCTTTGCCATGATTCTTCAGATTTTTATTTCAGTACAAGATTTCCGTTAGCCTTGGCTTTTTTCAAAACAGCGGAAATGCCATGTTTGTTGATGGTCTTAATCGCTTTAGTAGACAATTTTAAGGTTATCCACTTGTCTTCTTCAGGCACGAAAAAACGCTTTTTCTGGAGATTTGGGTAAAATCTGCGTTTCGTCTTGTTATTTGCGCGGGAAACTTTGTTTCCGGCCTGAGGTCTCTTTCCAGTTATTTGACAAACTCTTGCCATAATTCAGCTCTTTGTTTAATCCCCTTCCGAAAAGGGACTGCAAATATCGATAAAATGCCTAATTATCCAAAACTGATTTTTGAATTTTTGGAGTCGATTCCATGTTTTCCCGATGCTTCCAAGGCTAAAAGATCAGGCACGGAATAACCTCATGATCAAATCCCTGGGATTTAATCCGTCGAAATTTTCAATCACCATGTCGGTCTGATCCAATTCTTCCCTGGTATGGGTCGTTGAAATACCTACTACTTTGCAACCGGCTTTTTTCGCTGCTTCAACTCCGGCCAGGGAATCCTCAAACACTACACAGTTTTCGGGCTTATAATTCAACGCCTTAGCCGTTTTGAGATAGACCTCCGGATGGGGCTTCCCCTTTGACACGAAGGTGTCATCCAGGATGGTATTAAAATACCGTCCCAGTCCGGTTTTAACTAACGTAAAGTCAACATTTGCGCGCGGGGCGGAGGTGGCGATCGCCAGGGGAGTTCCCAAATCCGACAATTTTTTTAAAAATGCGGGCAGACCATCAACGGGTTTAATGTCCTTATCATAGACCTTTCTGAACAGCGCCTCTTTTTCATCGGCGTATCGTTTCATGCTTTCCGGGTCGAGGCGCCCAAAGACGTTTATTAACCAGTCCTGATTGCGGCGTCCATAGATTTTTTCACGCAGTTCCTCTTCGGTGAGATCATGGCCATGGGCGCTGCAAAATTGTCTTAAGGCGATCTTATGAAAAGGGTTGCTGTCGACGATGACACCGTCCATGTCGAAAATAAATGCGGGGCTGCTCAATGTTTGTAATTAAGGTTAGAGGCCGCAAGTTTAGGTGAATTGTGATTTAAAACTATTAGCGATTTAAGATTAATTTTTGAAAGGTGGGGAGTAAAAACAGAGGATTAGAATTTATTGAGGAAAGGCTTAATTATTTACTTCCTATTTAATTACCAGGCGTTGTGTACTGGATTTCTTGTTGGCAGTGAACTTTAAAAGATATAAACCTGAAGCCAGGTTTGGCAGAGTATACAAATGCACTTGATTCGCTTTCACCACAACGGGGGTGCTAAGCTGTTGCCCAAGCACGGAGAAGACCTGGAGAATTCCGTGCCGGTCGGCTTTAACATTCAGAACTTCATTTTTTGCTACGGGGTTGGGGTAAATGTTCAATTCAGGTTCTTCCGGAAGCGATTCGCCTTCGTCATGTTTGAGGATGTGAATTCCTCCCAGGACATTGCCTACAACAACGGTGGGTTTATTGGTATTAAAAAGATTTGCCGCCGTGGGCCAGATCCTGCCCCCAAGATTCTTATCACTGTAGATCTCCAGCGCTGGATTGAAAACTATGTCGACTTCAAGCTCGCTTTGATTTGCACTGGCATTTTGGAAATCGCTGATCACACCAAGTCGCCCGGTCTGATCACCAACGGCTAAGTCCTTTTGTCCATCGCCATCAAGGTCAGCGACGAGGCAGGTCAGATTTTGACGCAAAGCGGAACCATCAAAACCCAGGAAATTTTCTTCCTCCAAAGCGAAAAGGGGCGAACCTTTTATTCCACTGTTTTTCCAATACTCGAGGTTACCTTCGCTGCGACCAGCAAGAATATCAGGAAGGCCATCTTCATTGACATCAGTGATATACACGTTTTCCCTGCTTGTCAGGCCGAAGTCCACCATCTGGAGAGAGGCGCCATTAAAATCCAGGCCACTCTGGCTTTTGTTGTTAAGGTAATAGAGGCTGGTGGCAGTGTTGTCAAAACTGCTGGCCGTAAAAACAAGATCCGGAGTTTGATCACCGTTCATATCGGCAAACTGGATCTTAACATTGTAAAACCTCGCCGTAGAGAAACCGATAAAGTCGTCGGTAAGGAGTTTAAATGCGGGCGATTCTGGTGATCCGGTGTTCTCGTATAAATATACCGTGGAAACAAAATTCTCTGAAGAATTCCTGCTGATGAACAAATCAAAATCTCCATCTCCGTCAACATCGGTTAAAGCCGGAACTGCGTTGTCACCAACATCGATCATTTGCTTCTGCAGGAAGTTTCGTTCCACAAATGAAAAAACCGGGCTGGATGTGCTTCCTGTATTCTTATAGAACCAGGTAGACTGCTGAAGATTTGTATTGAGAAATTCCTTTGTAAAAATATTAGGGGTAGCGATGAGATCTTTTTTTCCATCAAAGTCCACGTCCTCATAAAAAGCAGCGGGGAAGAGCACAAAATTGACGGGATTCGTTGCGGGAAAAGGTGAAAAATTGTTTATGACCGGATTGAAAGTTGTGCCGGCATTCGGCAGCGCAAATAACTGGTTGCAGTCGGCTTCAGAGAAAATAAGGTCCTGCTGCTGATCGCCGTTCATATCCAGGGCTAAAAGACTTTTACCCCCGGCATGTTTGGTTCTTCCTCCTGAACTCGGCGGACAACTCTCACCATTGAAAGCAAATGCCCCGCATTGACATTCGCGAAAATCACCCCACGAACTTGTGATCCGCTTGAAATCGAGTGAGTCACAAGGTTGATTGTTTTCAACGCTGAGATTCTGATGGAATTCAACTGTGTGGCCAGCGTATCTAATATTTAAAATGTCCAGGTCGCCATCTCCATCCACATCGCCGATAGCAGGAAGGTCATCAGGCTGGAGTTGCAGATTGACTTTGTTATTAGATCCTTGAGTCAGCAAGACGCCACTCTTCGGGCCCGGGAAACCTGTAGCAAAAAGGTGCTGCTCCCATTGCAGGTATTCACCGTCGGGAGTTGTGTTTTTGTAAACTTTAATACCTAATGCATCACCCGTAAAAATATCTTTCCTGCCATCGCAATTGTAGTCTCTTAATAAAAGCCAGTTTGTCACATCCGCGGGAAAAAGATTCTCGAACTCCGGTGCGGGAACATATTGGTTATCAGCGCTGACAAAAGTAATTACTTTGCCGCCCATCCGGTCAAACAACACAAGGTCATCGGCGCCATCGCCATTGAGGTCCATGGTGTTAAATTCTGCCGCATTCAGGCCGCCGGTCCACGGGTGGGCAAGATTAACGCCCTGAAGATCCTGTACGGGGATGCTTTGATCCAGAAAATAGGTGAACTGTGCCTGCGAGGCCAGGGGCAAGAGGAACCCAAGAAAGCAGACTACCCGGATCATGAAAATATTTCTTCTTTACTTAACGTAGACCCCTGCTCACCTGTTATCTTGCCACGCAAAAATTGATGCAACATATGGTTTGCGCATCAAATTACGAAGTTTATCGAGGCAATGAGTACAGGGATCGAAAATTTATACGCGCGGTATGCCGCGAGCGGATCAGTTTCAACAGACACCCGGAAGATCACTCCGGGTTCGGTATTCTTCGCCTTAAAGGGGGATAAATTTAATGCCAACGAATTCGCGGAGGAGGCTTTGCAGAAAGGTGCGAATTGGGCGGTGATCGATGATGAAAAATACAAAAAGAGTGACCGCCACATTCTCGTGGGAAATACGCTCGAAACGCTGCAGCAACTGGCCCGTTTTCACCGCGACCAGTTGAATATTCCCTTCATTGCCCTCACAGGATCCAACGGAAAGACTACAACGAAGGAACTAACGCACGCGGTATTGAGCAAAAAATTCAAAACCCTCGCCACGAAAGGCAACCTCAATAATCACATTGGCGTTCCACTCACCATTCTTTCAATAGACCGTTCTGTGGAACTCGCAGTGGTGGAGATGGGTGCAAATCACGTGGGTGAAATTGAATTGCTCTGCCAGATAGCAAATCCGACTCATGGCTTTATTACGAATATCGGCAAAGCTCATATCGGTACTTTTGGCGGTTACAATAATATCGTGCGCGCCAAGTCGGAGTTGTATCAGCATTTGCTTTCAAACAAGGGCGTTGTTTTTGTCAACTCCAAAAATTCAATCCTCGTTGATCTGGCAAAACCTTTCACGAATCCCCTTTATTATCCTGCTAAAGGTGACTATTATCAATCTGAGCTTATCAGCGCTGATCCTTTTGTGAAAATAAAGGCAGACAACGGAGAAGAAGTTCAAACCCAATTGACAGGCGGTTATAATTTTGAAAATATTGCCTGCGCCTTGTGTGTGGGAAAATTCTTTGGAGTAGATCCCAGTTTCGCAAACCGGTTGGTCGCAGAATATGAACCGGGAAACATGCGGTCGCAGGTAATGAACAAAGGGACCAACACAATTATCCTCGACGCTTACAATGCCAACCCCAGCTCTATGCAAGCCGCCATCGAAAACATGGCCGCGATGAAGGCTGCAAATAAGGTATTGATCCTGGGTGACATGTTTGAACTGGAAGAAGAGGCTGAAAAAGAACACCGGTCGATAGGAACCCTCATCAGAGAGAAAGGTTTCAGGAACGTCTTCCTTTGCGGAGGATTGTTCAGATCCGCATTGAATGAAATTCCCTTTGCCAGATATTTTGCAAAAAAAGAAGATTTGATCGGGGAACTGAAGCAAAACCCCCTGACAAATTCCACCATTCTTGTGAAAGCTTCGCGGGGTATAGGACTGGAAACAATTGTGGAGTTTTTGTAACTGCGCTCATGCGGCACTGTTACCAGGTCAAATAAAGGTTGATCACTTCCTGGAGCAACCTCAACAATGAAAATATGAAACTCGATTTTATTTTGAAATTTCTGAAAGATATCGCCAGGCACAACGATCGCGAATGGTTTGAAAAAAACAAAGGCCGGTACCTGGAAGCAAAAAGTAGCTTTGAGGAAGTAGTTGCAGCTGTTCTAAAAGAGTTGATAAAACTTGACCCGGGACTGGCCGGACTAAATCCAAAAAAACTACCGTTCCGAATTTATCGCGATGTCCGATTTAGCAAAGACAAAAGACCTTACAAAACCAACATGGGTGCTGGCTTTTCACCCAATGGCAAGCTGATCCAGGAACCGGGATACTATCTTCATATTGAACCGGGAAACAAAAGTTTTTTAGCCGGAGGAATTTATATGCCTGATTCCATGATCCTGGCTAAGATCCGCCAGGAGATCGACTACAATACGGAAGGATTGAAAAAGATCTTTAAATCAAAAAAAATCCGCAGCCTCTTTGATGGTTTTGACGAGTTTGACAAATTAAAAACCGCCCCCAAGGGCTATCCTAAGGATCACGCAGAAATTGAGTGGCTGAAATTAAAAAGTTTTATTGTGTCCATGCCCTTTACCGATAAGCAGGTGACCGACAAAAAATTCATCAGGCAGGTGGCGGGGGGTTGTAAAAGTATCAAACCGCTAAACGATTTTATCCGGGAAGCCATTACATAATTCAAAGTTTAAAGTTTAAAGTTCAAAGTTTAAACTTGAAACATGGAACTTGAAACATGGAACTTGAAACATGGAACCTTGAAACATGGAACCTTGAACTAAAGGTTACCAGTCGAAATAATCTTCCTTGCTAAGTTCAACTTCTTTTTCTTTTTTCTTTCCCTTTGATTTGAAGGCATCCTTAAGTTCCTGAACTTCTTTCTTTAGATCGCTTGCAATTTTTTTCTTTACCGCTTCGGTATCATAAGCAATGCGGTAGTCATCCGTCGTTCCGGTGATTTTCAGGAACAACCTGCTGTTGCCCTGAGCATCTTCTTCCAGTGCCTCTTTGGCTTCAACTTCGACCACACGTTTTCTTCTCAGGGGGGTGATGAGCCGGTAATCGATACGCTGATCGAAGGTATGAGTTCCGCTGATCCTGATGTCAGTCACATTGCTTCTGACTTCCATTTGAGGAAGGTAAATATTCTTATTTTCAATGTGGATATCATTTTTCAGTTCTGAAAACCGCAGTCTGTTCAAACCTTCATCGCCGAGATAACGTTCCAGTTTTTTCAGTGGCTCAAAATTGTTTAATTCCCCGCTGGCAATGGCAATGCTGATGTCGGCGATCAAAGTTTCCCGGAAGAGTCTTAAATTCTGATTTAGCGTCATCTCAAGGTTCACATCGGCGGTGGCTTTGCCTTTTAAATGTTTATCCTGGATAAAGGTCTGGTTAAAGTTTTCAAATACATAAAAAACGCTGTCAGGGTTTATGCCGTTAAGTTTTAGTGTGCTGACCACATCAATAGCCTTGTTGTTCTTCGCATCGACAATACCTGAAAGGTTCAGGTTGCCGCCCATTGTTTTAAGGGAAAGATTCCGCGACACCGCCATTTGATTTTTAACGAGAAGATCTCCGCGGATAGCCTGACCGTGAAATCGTTTGTACCTGAGCGATTTTATGTCACAATTAAAATTGAAGTTGACATTTCTGGAAAGGTTAAAGGTGTATTCATCGGTTTCGTCGGCATCTTCACTACTTCCGAAACCGAGAGCAAACAATTGATTGAGATCTATGAAACGCGCTTTCAGATCCGTTTCAATCCCGATAGGCTGATCTTCAAAGAGCAGAAACGTGATAATATTTTTGAAGAAGCCGTTTAATAAAAAGTCAGAGTCTCCCAGTTTACCCGTAACATTGCTGAGGGCGAGGTCATTGTTGTTGAATTGTAAATTACCCTGAAGGTTTTCCAGCGGAATATTATTTTTTCCATACAAGAGGTTAACCCCTTCCATGTCCACGGTGCCAAGGGTAGAGACTCGCTGTGCAGTGTTTTTATTTTTCAACAGGTTTACCTTTCCTTCAAATGCGATGTCGACCAGCAGTGAACCCGACACATAATTGAAATCTTCCACCGGATAAAAATCCAGCACAGACCGCGCATCGAGCTTTCCCTTGAAGTCGAGAATAATTTCCGGATCACTGAAGTTTTGAAGAACAAAATTTGCCTGAAAGTTTTCGTTGTTGAGTTTTCCGGTGATATTTTTTAAGGCGAGGGACGCACGTTCCAGATTATTTACATCTGTGGTGGAGAAAGATCCCGTGAGCGTGGCATTTTCAATTCTTGTTTTATAATCGGGGTGGAAAAGAGTCGCATCCCTGAAGCCGAAGTCAATGGAAAGCGCGGGGCTGCTGGCGGCAGATATTTCCCCATTCAATTGCGCCTCGAAATATACGTTGCCTTTGCTCCGGTATTTGTCGAATTTTTTTCCCTTTGATTCCGGCAACAGCGATAGCAGTGTCTGAATATCTGTGTCGGTTCCCCTGGTGGCGATGTTAATGATATTTTTTTCCTTCCACCCGTAAGTGCCGCTTACGGAGAAAGATGAGGATTTCAGGGCAATGTCGGAAGGCTGAATAGTCATGTGTTTTTTATCGTCGTCGTAGATAAGGTGACTTTCAATCTCGAAGGATTTCCCATTGAGGTAGTTGTTGCTTCCGATCATCATTTTCTCGGCTGTCAACTGACCTTCAGCGTCAATGTCATAGATGTCCTTTGCCGTATGGATAGAGGCAACCAGGTTGTCACTTTTAAAAGTAAAATCCTGGAGAATTCTCAGGTCGAGATAATGAACGACTGCATTGTGAATGGAAACATTGGAAAGGGCAAAAGCGATCGTGCTCGGGTGGTTTCCGGATCCGGTTTGTTTTTTAATAATGCTGTAATTGTTGAGACCATCCTGATTGATCTTGAGATTAGTCTCGCTGTCATGGATCTCCATTCCTTTTACCGTGTAGTTCCCGCCCCACACTTCGAGGGGATTTAACTGAAACGAGATTTTTTTGGCCGTAAGCAGTGGATATTGTCCGGGATGGCTGTCTTCGACATAAACGTCATGAAAAACAATCGACAGCCGGGGAAACTGTTGAAAAACAGAAACATCCATCTTTTTGATCGTAATAGGCGTATTGAGCTGTTTGTTTGCCTCTTTGATAAATTGATTGATGAGTCGGTCTTTATATAAAAAGGCAGACACCACGAGGGCGATAAACACCACACTCACGGATAGGGTTAAATAAAAAATTACCCGGCGGATCAGTTTCAAGCTTAAAAAATATTTAACAAAAATACATGGCAAAAATGAAACCATACCCTCGAATGTCACAAATGCGCGAATTAATCTGCGGTCTTCAAGCGGTTTCTTCCACCATCAGAGTTCAAACGAAGCCAGTTTGCCCCAGGTATTTTTGAGGACTTTAATATTCTGAAAAAGACCATTTTTAGCCATTTCAGGGCTGCAAAAGTGGTTTTTAGGCTTTTAAAACCTATTTTTTCTTCGTAACTTATATAATGGAGTGTTTTCTGCTCAATGGCTTCAAAATAATTTCCAGGCGTTAGCAGATCCGGAATCCACGGGGTGTTTGAAGTAAGCGCTTTAGCGAACTAATTTCCCTGGTCAGGCAACCATTCCCCGAAAAACAGTGTATTGGTTATTAAAAAGCGGCTCCTTGGAAGAACAGGAAGAATATATAAGGCCATTGTTGGAAGGATGCCTTCGCGCGCACCGGATGAGCCAGAAATTGCTCTATCAGGAGTACTATAATTATGGCATGAGTATCTCGCTCAGGTATGCCAGCAACCGTGACGAAGCTTCCGAGATTTTAAATGACGCATTTATGAAAATATTTGGCAACCTTAAAAAATTTGATTTGAGTAAACCGTTCAAACCGTGGTTCAGAAAAATTCTGGTAAACACCGCGATCAATCACTACCACAAAAAACAAAGGGAGATCCAGGTTGAAGAAATGCAAAATGCAAAAAACGAGTCTGACACTGAAAAGATCCTTTCGGGAATCTCTTATCAGGAAGTGATCGGACTGTTACAAAAACTTCCACCCGCCTACAGAACGGTATTTAATCTTTACGTGATTGAAGGTTATTCCCATGAGGAGATCGCAGGTATGCTGAACATTGCCACAGGAACTTCAAAGTCTAATTTATTTAAAGCCAAAGAGCAATTGAAGTTGATATTAAGTGATTTTTTTGAAGCCGACTATGCCGGAACCTGATAACGATAGGTTAGAACATTTCTTTCGGAAGGCTGCAAGCAAGCCCGATGTAACTTTCAATGAGGAGGATTGGAAGAAACTCGAGGCGCGCCTGAATGCCGGGGGCGCAGGCTTTGTGGATGCTAAAAAGACCGGACGTAAAATCACAACAGCCGTGGTTGTGGGAACAATTGTGCTTTTCTCCAGCCTGTTATGGGTGAATTCCCCCTATGATATTGTTTCATTCAGCGACGTTGAAAATCCACCTCCGCATGTTGAGACAAATATTGCAGCTAAGGATGAAGAAGGGCAGTCGCGCCAGGAAGCCGGATTAATTCAAAGCAATGATGATAACAAGAGTAATGATGTAAATAGGAATCAGGAGACTGAAAAAATTTCAGAAACCAAAAAAACAAAATCTTCCACACAGGGTAAGGTTGCTGAGAGGTACAAACCCTCTGAGGTTGCAGAATCAACCGATAGAATTTCAGAAGACTCTCACCTGACCGAAAGAACTGAACCTGACCAAACCATTGGGCAAGAAGACGAATCAGCCACTGCTGACATTGATGATCGGACAGGAAAATCAAAAGTTGAAAAATTAGCCGGAGAACCTGAAACGTTCACCGATATTGAAAAAGAACAGATTCCCCGTGAGTTGATCCAGATATCACCTGCAGTTGCGGAAAAGATTAAGCAGAAGGCCGTTGTTGAACTTCCTGGTGCGGAGGAAGAGGAGACACGTGAGGCGGAGGCCCTGGTTAGTGAGGAGCATGCTTCTGATCATAAGAAACATGTGGCTACGCCTAGGTTGAGCCTTCTGCTTTCCTTCGCTCCCGATTTCAGCAGTACTACTATCAGCGAATATACTGATCCGGGAAAAGCTTTCGGCGCGATGATCCACTATCATGTAATGAACAGATGGAGCATATCTGCCGGAGTGATTAAAAATTATAAGAGATA
Source organism: Cyclobacteriaceae bacterium (assembly GCA_040902445.1). GTDB lineage: Bacteria > Bacteroidota > Bacteroidia > Cytophagales > Cyclobacteriaceae > Chryseosolibacter. The sequence goes on from JBBDXJ010000091.1 coordinate 30,296, forward strand.
TTCCAGTGCCGGGGAGGATTATTCACCGCCGAAAGGCTATTGGAAATATTATACGAACGGAATAATCCCCAATAGCATTGACGGTTCGTGCAGTATCCTTGAATTTCCCGTGATGGTTCAATATACAATTGCCAGTAGCGGAAAGAACAGGTGGCTTGCCGGCGCAGGAGCTTCCAGTTACCTGATGTTAAATGAATCGTACAAATACTATTTTGAAGAACCGAATCCCGGCGCGAAAGAAGGATGGGACTCTAAACATACTTCGCGTTTTCTTTTTAACATGCTTAACCTTAGCATCGGTTACGAGCGCCAGGTAGTTCCCGGATTGATGTTGGGACTCGAGCCTTATGTAAAAATTCCCCTCGAAGAGATTGGATGGTCGAACATCAAACTCTTTAGTACGGGCGCGTCAATTACGCTGCGATATAAAATTTTAGGACAACAAAACGTTTCTATTCCAAACCGAAGTCGAGGCCCCGACTAAGGATTGCCCATACTTCTTAACGCTCAAAATAAACTGAAAACCCAGTTAACGGAACGCTTATGCTAAAATTCTAACCAAACGAACATGAAAACACTTTTAAAAACGCTCCTGATGTGTAGCCTGCTCGCATCAGCTCTCATTTATTTGTCGGGATGTAATGATGATGATGATGAGCCTCAACCTCAACTAACCGGCGACAGCAAGACTTTCGTGCTGGCACCGGTTTCGCCTTCAGCCACTAGTGGCACCGTTACCTTTGCGGAACGCGATGATGATAAGGTTCTGGTAACCATTCAACTTACCGGAACACAGTCAGGTAACACACACCCGGCACATATCCACGCCAATTCGGCAGCAGAAACTGGTGCAATTATTCTGGATCTGACTGCTGTGAATGGGGCGGACGGAAAAAGCGAAACGGTAGTAAATGCGTTAAATGATGGAACAGTAGTTACTTATGAGGACTTGCTGGCTTTGGATGGGTATGTAAACGTCCATGCAAGCGAGAGTGATCTTGGAACGCTGATAGCCCAGGGAGATATTGGAGTGAATGAACTTACGGCTGATACAAAAGTTTATACTTTAACGCCGGTAGCGGGCGGGGTGCTGGGTACGCTGACGATTGCCAAAAGGCAAAAAGGCACGTCACTTGTTACAGTTGCACTTACCGGAGTACCAGCCGGCAGCTACAGTTCGCATTTCCACTCGGGCACTGTCGCACAGGGTGGACCGATTACTATTAATTTGAACCCGGTGGATGGAACGACTGGTAAGGCGGTTACTAGTGTGGATACACTTAATAATGGCAACGCTATCACCTATGAAGAGTTGCTCAACTACAACGGTCATTTCAATGTTCACGGCTTAGGTAGTTACGTCGTGCAGGCGGATATCGGTGGCAACGAACTTACAGGCGTTACCAAGGTTTATACCGCCAGCCCTGTCGCTGACCAGTCTATAGGCGGTACCCTAACGATCGCAAAAAGGAAAAGGGGAACATCACTTGTTACGGTTGCACTTACCGGAGTACCAGCAGGCAACTATAATTCACATTTCCACTCAAGCTCTATGGCGCAGGGCGGACCCATTACTATTAATTTGAAGCAGGTGAATGGAACAACGGGGATGGCCGTTACGAGTGTGGATACGCTTAACAATGGCAACGCTATTACCTATGACGAGTTGCTAAACTACAACGGTCACTTCAATGTTCACGGCTTAGGTAGTTATGTCGTCCAGGCAGATATTGGAGGCAACGAACTTACAGGCGATACCAAGGTTTATCCAGCCCTCCCTGTTGCTGACCAGTCTATAGGCGGTACCCTGACGATCGCAAAAAGGAAAAGGGGAACGTCGCTTGTTAGTGTTGCACTTACCGGAACACCAGCAGGCAACTATAATTCCCATTTCCACTCAAGCACTGCGGCAGTGGGCGGACCCATTACCATTAATTTGAAGCAGGTGAATGGAACGACTGGTAAGGCCGTTACCGGTGTGGATACGCTTAATAATGGCACTGCTATTACCTATGAAGAGTTACTAAACTACGATGGCCATTTCAATGTTCATGGCTTGGGTAGTTATGTCGTGCAAACGGACATCGGGCAAAACGAACTTACGGGTGTTCATCAGCATTATGATCTGGTGGCAGCGGGCGCATCTGGTGTGAGCGGAATGGCAAGTTTTGACAAACGTAAAAATGGCAAAGCGTTGATCACCATTGAGCTTATCGGAACAACCGCCGGAGGCACCCACCCCTCGCACATCCACGCTGGCACTGCTGCTGCCGGAGGAGCTATCGTGCTGGATCTTAAAAATGTCAGCGGCACGACTGGTGTAAGTGCGACCAGTATCAATACTTTAAACGATGCAACGGCAATCACCTACGATCAGCTGATTGCTTTCAATGGACATTTGAACGTTCATCTCAGTCCCGATGACTTGACTATAATCACGCAAGGGAATATTGGATCAAATGCCCAATAATAATTTTTAGTGCAAACCGTGGAGAGAAACTCCACGGTTTTTTTTTAATTTTTCCACTATGCTGAAAAGATCGATTGTTCTGATTGTAATTATGAATTCCATTTTCTGGCAAGGTTGTGAATATGAAACCATACCCGGCCCGGTCGATTGTGAAGAGAATCCGGTGATACTGGATCTGGTTTCTGTCGGAGATTCCAACTGTGAGCTGGTAGACGGACGGATTGAAGTGGTCGCCTCAGGAGGTACCGAAAGCTACCAGTTCGTAATAGGAGAAGGAGAGCCACAGGAAAGTCCTGTGTTTGAAGGACTCGGGGCCGGCGTCTATCAAATTACCACCTTCGATGAAAATAACTGTTCGGCTACGGTCGAGGCAACTGTTAAGAACATCAATGGTCTAAACATTACGTTTCAAACCACGGAAGCCGGATGCAATGGTTCCAACGGCTCGCTTACCGTGACTGCCACTGATGGAACAGAGCCTTATCAATTTAAAATCAACGATGGCTCATTTACAGGCAGCAATTCCTTCGCCGGCTTGCCTCCTGGGAATTATGACCTCGTGGTGAAGGATGCAAGCGGTTGTGAAGTCAGCCAAGCTATCAGAATTAAATCGGGAATCAGTTTCTCTGCTTCGATTGATACGATCTTTAAGAGTAACTGCAGCGTATGCCATAGCGGATCGCAGTTTCCCGACTTCAGACAATTTAAGAATATTCATGACAATGCGGAGCTGGTAAAGAAGGTAACCGGAGACCGTTCCATGCCTGAAGATGGCACGCTAACGCAGGCGGAAATCAATATGATCGCCTGCTGGGTCGATGACGGCGCACTCAATAATTGAATCTCACGAATGAATGAAAAGAAAAACTAAGCTTTATATGATATCTTCGGTAATCGTGATAACCTCGGTTATAGGTTTATTTTTTTACTATAAACCGCATCGTTCCGTACGAAAGGAAGAAGCTGCTTTCAAAATGTCGGTATCCGAACTGGTCAACGCTTTTTCCAATGACGAAACTCAGGCAAACTCTCTGTACCTGGGAAAGGTTCTGGAGGTGGAGGGTATGCTGAAAGAGATGATATTAAATGACAGTGCGCTGGTATTGCTGATGGGCGACAGTACCGCGATGACGGGTGTTAGCTGCTACCTCCGGAAAGATCAGAAAGGCAGATACACAGCCCTGAAAAGAGGCGAATCCGTAACCGTAAAGGGCTTTTGTAATGGCATGCTATTGGATGTAGTACTCGATAAATGCATCTTGTTACCTGATGAACAATGAGAAATTCTCGCTTACAAAGTCCGCCATATAAAATCGTTAGAGCATGAAAGCCCTTTTAGTTGGAATTCTTTTCTTTGGTTTTCTGAGCCACGCCGTTGCGCAGTCAAAATATATTGACAGGAACGGCAAGGCCTCTTTTTTTTCATCCGCTCCCATGGAAGATATTGAAGCCCACAACAATCAGGCGGTGAGTATTTTGGATGTAAAGTCAGGTGAAATAGTTGCCTCCATGCTGATGAGATCTTTCAACTTCAGAAAAGCACTCATGGAAGAGCATTTCAATGAAAACTATATTGAATCGAATAAATATCCGAAATCCACTTTTAAGGGAAAGGTAACAAACGTGGAACAGTTTGATGTCACAAAGAACGGAAAGTATAGCCTGGATGTAACCGGGGAAATAACCCTGCATGGCGTAACGCAAAAAATCAACGTGAAGGCCGATGCAGTAGTTGAAAACGGTACCATTAAAGCAAAGGCAGTTTTTCCCCTCGTGGTACAAGACTTTAAAATAGAGGTGCCGCGACTGGTGCGAAATAATATCGCTGAAAAGATGGAGGTAACGGTTTCGTTTAATTACCAGCCAATGAAACCTTGAAAAATAAATATTTTTAAACGGGCAGGCAACAACTGTTCAAATAGACATTAATCATAAAATATGAGATCTTTTTTACTGGCTATTTTAATGATGCTTCCACTCTGGACTTTGCAGGCACAGGAAGACCTGATGGACCTTGTCGACAAAGAATCTGAGGAGGAACCACATATTACAGAACAAACCTTCAAGGGCACAAGGCTTATCAACGGACATTCAATTGAAACCCGGAAAAAGGGAGTTTTAGATGTTATTATTGGTCACCGCTTTGGTCGCCTTAACTCCGGCGCATACGAACTTTTCGGGCTGGATGAATCGAATGTAAGGCTTGGTATCGACTACGGAATTACGGACAGATTCAACGCGGGCTTTGGAAGAAATTCTTTTGAAAAAACCTATGATGGATTTTTGAAATACAAGATCCTCAGGCAAGAGAAAGCAAGGGTTCCTGTTTCTGTGGTAGCTTTTTCGAGCGCCGCACTTAAAACATTGAAGACGGGCGACCCGGCAGGTGAGCCGGATCTGAATTCACGCCTGACCTATAGCTATCAGATTATCATTGCCAAAAAATTCACCCCGTCTTTTTCTTTTCAGATCTCGCCGACTATGGTGCATCGCAATGCCGTACCGGAGGCGCAGGATCCCAATGATATTTACGCGCTGGGCGCGGGCGGACGCATAAAGTTAACAAAAAGACTTTCCCTTAACGCGGAATACTATTACCAGTTTAACCGCGTTGAAAATAGTTCTATGCAAAATTCTGTTGCTATTGGGTTCGACATTGAAACTGGTGGTCACGTCTTTCAACTGCACTTCACCAACTCGAGGGCTATGAATGAAAAAGGCTTTATCACCGAAACTACCGGCGATTTTTTTGATGCAGATATTCATTTCGGATTTAATATCTCGCGCACGTTTCAGTTGTACGAATAGAGGTTCCGACAAGCAGATTTAGCCACTAAGACACCAAATAGGTTTAAGGCAAGTCTTAGACGCTGCTTCCTTTAACATCTATGTGTCCTGGTTGAGCAACTGGGCGGTGCACGCCCCTGGGGCCCGTCAAACTCACTCTCCTCTTACGCCTCACCTCACCCTGTGCTCTTTGCCATGTACGTGTGCATTCTCGACCACCCTCACCTCTTGCATAACGATGAACAAAGATTTATTTTAGTAAATTGTTGAATACACCGCCGATTAACTTCCAAACGTGATACTGAAAAATAACATTGGAACAGCGTTAACGCTGATACTCACCTTATGGTTAGGTGGATGCGCGTTCGAGAAGGAAAAATCCAGGTACGATAAGCTTGTGGAATACGAAGGGAAGTTCGAATATTTTAACGGCTCATCCTTGATTCTTTCTGCTTCCGAATTAGATACAACCCTGTATGCGATCCTCGACGAGGCAAAGTATCCGTTGAGGTACGTGAGTGCTGACACATTTACAGATGTTGGGAAGGATTCGATAATCTTCTACCGCGATGAAGAAGGTCGCATCAAAAGTTATCAGGTTCGTTACAATTCCTTTATGTTGTACGGTCGAAGTACTCCACCGAATGAAATGATACCCGGGTTTATCCTGAAAGCATTGTGATACTAACGCTAACAATCCAAAACTGATTTGTGAAACATTTTATCCTCCTGACGAGTCTTCTATGTGGATTGGCATACCACCACTGCTTTGCTCAAAATACGAGTGGCGCCTCCATTGTTCGCAACCAAACAAAAACCGACGAATTTATTATCGAACCTCCCACGCTTCTCTGTGCTGGTTTTCAATGGACAATCTCCGGAGATGAAAACAGGAATGCCACCGTGACCGTGCGGTTCCGCAAAAAGAGCAGCGCCGACTGGAAACAGGGACTGCCATTGCTGAGGATCGGAGGGGAAAAAATCTACGGCCATGAGCAACGGTGGGTATATACTACGGAAAACATGTTTGCCGGAAGCATTTTTAACCTGGAACCTGGAACTATCTACGAATGTAATTTTCAGCTTACCGATCCGGATGGCGTCGAAGGCTCGCATACGCAGACTGTCTTTGTTACAACCAAAACCGAACCAAAACCCTACGAGCACGGCCAGGTCTATCATGTCTATCCTCCCGGATACGAAGGCACAAAAGAAACTCCGGCTTTTACAGGATTAAATGAAGCCTATTATGGCGGGGGCAATACCGGGGACTGGTGGAATGTTCCGGAACCCAGGGTTCAACCCGGCGATGTGATACTGGTGCACGCAGGCCTGTATAAAGGTGATCGGATGAAGTATGCCGATATCCTGGCGCTCGACTTTCACGGCGCTTACGTGTTCACACAAAAAGGCACGGCGGAAAAACCAATTGCCATCAAAGCCGCAGGAGATGGAGAAGTGATCTTTGATGGTGATGACGCGTATAGGCTCTTCGATGTAATGGCCGCTGACTATCATTATTTCGAAGGGCTGACCATCAGAAATACCGATGTTGCTTTTTACGCCGGAATAAAACGTGTCATGGGCAGTAAAGGTCTTACGGTAAAGAATTGTAAAATGGAAGACATTGGCATCGCCGTGATGACCTATAGCGCGGATTCAAAGGATTTTTACATTGCTGACAATATTATGATCGGCCGGCATGATCCTGATACGCTTGTGGGATGGTACGGTCTGGAGAAGCCGTCGCCTCTTACTTCCTATTACGCCATCAAAGTGTACGGTCAAAGCCATGTCGTATGCCACAATTATATCGCCTACTTTCACGATGGAATTTGTGTGGATACACATGGGTTGCCGGAGGCGGGAAAGAAAACTGTTTCGATTGATTTTTATCGCAACGATATTTTCAATATGGCCGACGATTTTATCGAGGCAGATGGGGGCTCGCATAACATCCGGATATTTGAGAACCGTGGCTTTAATGCTTATCATGCCGCTTTCAGCGCCCAACCGGCCTTCGGAGGTCCCGTGTATTTCATCCGGAACATCGCTTACAACGTGCCTGGTACTGCACTGAAATACACCATACGTCCAGCAGGAATATTTACGTATAACAATACATTTGTTGCACAGGCAGCGATCAACAACTTTTCAAACGGACATTTCCGGAACAACCTGTTCATTGGACCTTATGATGACCGGCCGGCGTTTAGTGCGACCACGTACACAAAATATTCTTCATTTGATTACAACGGATACCGGAAAGGAAATTCTAAAAATTCCTTCCGCCTGCGCTACCCGGTTTATGATTCTTTAAACCATGCAGACGACAGAGAGCTTTCATTTCTGGAATTTCCATCCCTGAAAGAATTCGCCCAGAAGACCGGGTATGAAATCCATGGCGTCGAACTGGATGATAACATTTTTGAAAATGTATTGATGCCGGATCCCGCTACGCGCGGACATATTTATCCTGTGAAGGGTTATGATTTCCGGCTGAAAAAATCCGCGAAAGCGATTGATGCAGGCCAAATCTTGCCAAATATTACTGATAACTATAAAGGAAAGGCACCGGATCTGGGAGCGCTGGAAAGCGGTGGAGAAGCGTCGCATTATGGACCGAGGAAATAAGTTAATCGCGAGCTTTTGGTCTTTCCTTTGCGGCTCCCCGTCCGAAGTGCTTCACGTAGGCGGGCTTTTGCGTGAGACTTCTTTTTTGCTTCAGGTAATTAACCCAACCAAAGACTTTTGTTGTATTTGAGGCGGTCTACTGCGAAGGGAACAAAAAACCTCCAGGCATCTTTTTCTTCAATTTTTTTCAGGCTGAGTAGTCGCCGTATGTCAGCAAGGGTCGGTAAATGAAAAGATAAAAAAGAAAAAATATGAAAAACAAAATGGGATCATAAAACTTACCTATACCAAATACACCCAGGAGGGGTACAATGGCCAATGCCCAATAAAGCAGCCGGTTTTTCAATTTCTCACTCATAAGCTCATCTGGAGTCGATATTTTCCATTAAAAATAGGAAAAAACCGCTTTCAAAAAAGTATTTAGAACATTCGAAACAATTCCATGTTTTATTTGAAATCATTCTAAATAAATTTAATTTTGAGGGTCAAAGTCTTCGATGCAAGTAGCCGAACAATTCAAGGAAATCTTCAGGACCGCAAACGGATGCGTTTATCAGTGTGATAAAAAACGCTGTTTTGGCGTTGATTTCGCGGGATACATGACCGAGTATAAGATTCCCTGCTTTTTTGCCCTGAAGAAACTGATTGACAGGATTGACCTGGATGAAATGGCGCTTAATCCTGAAAAAGCATCCGATATTGAAATTGTTTCCCCCTGCGGAAGCGAGCGTTGTTATGTACTTACTCTGCCCGAACTTCTGGAATTTAAAACTTCTCGCCGGCGCCAGGGTAATGCTTCAGTTAAACAGTATTCTGCACGAGCGCCTATATCGGCTCCGCGTCGTATAATCCACCATCCATTTTCCCTGTTTGCGAACTAAATACCGTAACTAACGTTAAATTAGCGTATTGTTAGCGTTTAAAAATATTTTATGAGAGACCTGGTAAGACAAAAAACTTCCCTTAGTGAAGAGATCGAAAAAATTCTGAATGATCAGATCAAACAGGAAGCAAAGGCTTCTGCAACCTACCTGGCCATGGCATCCTGGTGCGACCAGCATGGATTTGCCAACAGCACTGAATTTTTTTACAAGCAATCCGGCGAGGAAAGGCTACACATGCTGAAAATTTTCAAATTTGTAAACGATGTGGGAGGAAAGGCAATCTCTCCCGAGATACATGATATTCCCCATAATTTTAATTCACTCCGGGCAATTTTTGAACAAGCCCTGGAACAGGAAATTACGAATACCCAATCTATAAACAGGATAGTTGATCAGTGCCATAAAGCCAAAGATTATACTACCATAGGCTTCCTTCAGTGGTTCTTACAGGAACAGGTGGAAGAAGAGTTTATCGCGCGCCGTGCCCTGGAGTTGTTTGAGGTTATCGGAGAAGAGGGCGTGGGCATTTATATGATCGACAAGAAAATTCCTGACATCCAGTATAAAGCCGATTAGTCTTTAATCGGTTCCCTTAATTTTTTTAGTAAAACTATTGCCTTGTGTTCGTCCACATGGAAGTGCCACGTATTGTCGGGCTGAACACAAACTACCGGTCCGTGTTTGCAGTTATCCGTGCAATGCGTACGGATGACTCCTACATCTTTTAACTCATGATCTTCCACATAGCTTCGCAGGAGTTTACTGACTTCCTTGCTGCTGCGCTTCTTACATTTTTCGCCCGTGCAGATGTAAATTAATTTTGCTGGTGTGTGTTTTTCTTTGCTCATGTTTAGCTCATGCATCAATTTATGAACATCGTCATTATAAAATGGTTTGTCGCTCCGATGAAGCTGAACAGGTAGGGAAAGTTGTTGATTGGATAATTCTTATATCGGTGGAAATATTGATGGACAACAGCTCACGGTTATTCTTATAT
>JBBDXJ010000092.1:0-6509 GCA_040902445.1 Cyclobacteriaceae bacterium
CGAAGGTTGAAGGTGAAGATCTTAGACAGGTCTCTCAAGAGAGCGTACTGAGTTCTTTAGCCGGGAGAGTGCCAGGAGTAACCATCAATCAAACCAGCGGGCCTGGTTCTTCCATCAGCGTTATTATACGGGGAGCAAAGTCGTTGACGACTGATAATCAGCCTCTGTTTGTAGTCGATGGCGTACCAATGGCCAACACCCTGAATAACGTTGCGCAGAACGGTGATGGCAACGAAGTCGATTACGGCAACGCCATTTCGGATATCAATCCGGACGATATTGAAAGTGTGAACATTCTGAAAGGGCCGTCCGCGGCAGCCTTGTATGGTACACGCGCCGGAAATGGTGTTGTGATCATTACCACGAAATCGGGGGCGAAGAAAAAAGCATTGGGTGTTTCCTTTTCAACCAGCAACGTGTTTGAAAAAGCAACCCGCCTGTTGGATTTTCACTATAAGTATGCGAACGGTCAGCGCGAAGGTGACTTCAGTGAAGGGTCTGCCTATTGGGGCGGTCCGCAGTTAGACGTAGGTAACACCGCCGCCCAGTGGAACAGCCCATTGGATCAGGATGGAAATCCTATTCCTACGGAATTAAGGTCTTATCCGAATGCGATGAAAGATTTTCTGCAGACCGGGGTGACCTCAACCAACAACTTGGCCGTGAGTGGCGGAAGCGACAAAGGAAATTTCCGCGTTTCTTATTCCAACATGTTGCACAAAGGCATGATTCCCGGTTCTGATCTGACGAGAAATAACCTGAATACATCGGCTACCTTCAAGATCCTGGACAAGCTTACATTCAGTGCTAATGTTAACGTTGGACGAACGAACTCCGACAACCGTCCAAGCATCGGCGACCGGCAGGCCAATCCTTTGGAAGCGGTTTATGCTTCCTCCTATGTAGATTATAGCCAAATGAGAAACTACTGGGTAGAAGGGCAGGAAGAAATACAGCAAGTGCGGACCGAGGCTATCGACAACCCATATTTCATTGCTTACGGCATTCGAAACGGATTTGTACGGGACAGGGTTTTTGGAAATATCTCATTGACGTATGATTTTACAGAGAACTTGTCACTCCTCGTGCGCCACTCTATGGACCGCTCGAACGAAGGCAGAGAAACGAAAATCCCATTCAGCTATAGCAGGGCAGCGAGGGGCGGATATTTCCTCACGGATATTCTGTCACAGGAAACGAACTCCGATTTTCTCGCGACCTACAACAAGGACGTAGACCTGTTCGACTTCAATGTTTCTATCGGTGGTAATATCATGCATAGGGAATTCTCCAGTTCCAGTATTGGCTCGGGATCTAATCGCAATAATGGATTGTCGACACCAGGTGTCTACAATGTGCGAAATATTCCTCTGAACAACATCGCTGTATCTAGTTCGGTCAGTGAAGAGGCGATTTATAGCTTGTATGCCCTGGCATCGATCGGTTTTAAGGATCAGCTGTACCTTGACGTTACAGGTAGAAATGACTGGTCGAGTACGCTCCCCTCTGATAACAGATCGTATTTTTATCCGTCGGCGTCTTTAAGCTGGCTGACTAATTATACGTTCGATCTCCCCCAAAGCATCAGCCTGATGAAGGTACGTGGGGGTTGGGCGCGTGTAGGGAACGACACAGACCCTTACCGCCTGAACCAAACATTAAGCCCGGGAAATTACAATACAGTAACTACGGTAAATGTTCCATCCCAATTATTGAATCCCAACCTTTTGCCAGAGGAGGCAACTTCAATAGAAGGTGGTCTGGATCTGAACTTGTTTGATAACAAACTGAGGTTCAGCGGTACATACTACACGTTAGACAATGAAAACCAGATCTTCAATGTTCTCCTGCCCCAGTCTTCGGGTTACAGCAGCAAGCTCATCAATGCAGGGCTCATTCGAAGCAGAGGTTGGGAGTTCACTCTCGGCGGCACACCACTCCAGCAAAACGGATGGAAATGGGACATAGATGTCAACTGGAGTACAAATAAGACTACCGTTGAGGAACTCAGTGACAAGTTGAAGTTCATCACTTTGTATAACGAGAACGGAGGAGGTGCCAGTACCAATCTGGGAGGGGAAATTGGAGACCTTTACAGCAGAGGATACGCCTATGTGAAAGATCAAAGTTCTCCCTATTACAATTGGCCTATCCTGGAGGGTGGACAGTGGGCTGACCTGCCGGGACGAGAGACCACGCGGCATGTGGGTAATTACAACCCGGACTTTATCATGGGTATGCAAACCGGCATCAGCTACAAGAGGTTTATACTTAACGCCAGTTTAGACTGGAGACAAGGCGGCGAATTTATGTCGTTCACCTATCGCTACGGAGAATCTGACTGGAAATCTCAGCGGCAGCTCGACAATCTGATTCCTGGCGGCCTGTACTCGCCCGACGAACTCGCGGCTCTACTCAAGTCTGATCCCTCAACTTATATCATTCCGAAGGCAGGTGATTATCCCCGCGTGGGCGGGCATACCGCGGAAACCGGCGGCTTCTCGCTGGGTGATGATCACGGCCAGGACGGAGCGTTTGTTCCAGGCGTTGTTCAAACCGCCGGCGCCGATACCCCGGACGATTTCAGCGACGATGTTTATGAAGAGCACCTCGGCGGCGCGAATACAATCTTTTACCCGATTACGGATACCTATGCATGGAGCTATAACGAACAGATCACTTTTGATGCTTCTTTTGTTAAGTTAAGAGAATTGTCTTTAGGATATCAGCTGCCGGATATGGGCGTCATTCGCAACGCGACCTTCTCTGTCTATACACGAAACATCATGCTCTGGACCAAGGCCGACATCGGCATTGACCCGGAACGTGCCTTTTGGGCGACATCGGGCAGACAGGGAGATACTCAATCCTTCTTCCGACAAGGGATAGAAAGACAGAATGTAATGCCCTGGAGTATCTCCTATGGTTTTAAGCTCAATTTTAACCTTTAATATCAGACTATAATTCTGAAGCCATGAAGAATCTATTTAATATAAAAAAGACATTGGTCGTCATCCTGGGTTTTTGCGTTGTTGCTGCCTGCGATGATAAGCTGACCGAAATGAATATCAATCCTAACGGTATCGATCCAGCAACAGCGAATCCAAATCTATTGATGCCCGCTGTACTTGCACCAGCAGCACAAACATATCTCGACCTCGGTTTTGGTGATATGGCTGGAACCGTGCAACATACACAGAAGAACGGTTGGTTCGGGGGCCACAATCACTATGACTGGGGTGCGCGGGACTGGAGTGGTTGGTATGGTATGCAGCGCACGAATGCATTGCTTGAAGAGCGTGCAATTGAGATGGAAAGCGAATTTTTCCAGGGCGTATCATTGACCATGAAGTCGTTCATATTTGGAAATATAGCCGACTTGTGGGGTGACGCGCCTTACACCGATGCGGTAAAAGGAACCCAGGGCGGGGATCAATTCCAATATCCTGTGTTCGACTCCCAGGAGACTATCTACCTCGGTATCATCGAAGATCTAAAAACGGCAGCGACTCTCTTTGCCTCGGGAGATAACGAAGGAGTAACAGAAGCTGCTGACCTGTATTTCGGCGCAGACCCTGAAAGGTGGCAACGTTTTGCAAACTCCCTCCTGCTCAGGTATTACATGCGGATTTCTGAGAAGAGACCGGACATCGCAAAACCAGGCATTGAAGCGGTGTATAATAGTGGCATGTATATAGAGTCGCCCGACCAGGATGCTACCCTGGATTATACTGGAGGCGCCAATGACGTATGGCCCTCACAATATACGAGTGTTGATGCTTTTACCAGATGGCAGGCTTCCCAAACCCTGATAGATCAGATGTTATCCACCAATGACCCGCGTATTTCTGTGTGGTTCGAGCCAGTCGCTGTGCAGTGGGTGGCTGATCCAGGATTAGCAACAGACGAGGAAGCCTTTATCAGGGCGGACGGCCAACCATTAGGAGTAGACACCTATTCGTATCTTGAGTTCCAGGAAATGAAGGACACCGAGTTTACGCGCCGTTTCAATCCAAACGAGGTTACTTATAATGACGATTTGTATGTAGGACTGCCGCCCGGCCTGACAATTCCCGCCTCTTATAATGGTAATCCCCAAGCCGGCCAGGGCACTCAGAATCAGCACGTATCTCAGTTGGCTCCTATTTACTCAACAGCAGGTTCTCGCGGAAGTATTCTGAAAGCGAGAATCATCTCCGCAGCAGAAGTCAGTTTTATCCTGTCCGAGGCCGCGCTGCTAGGGTACACAGTTGGAAGTGCTGAAGACCACTACAATGATGCCATCCAGCACTCGTTGACCACGTGGGGTAAGGGTAGCGAATTCAGTACGTTCATTGCCGAGCCGGGCGTCACATTTGATGGCACTATCGAGCAGGTCATCAGCCAGAAATGGGTAGCGAGCTGGACCGCCGCGACAGAAGCATGGATGGATTATAGAAGGACCGGATTTCCAGCTTTGCAGGCAGGGCCCGCAGCAGCTCAACCGGTAGTGGCGGTGCGATTCACATATGGCAACGACGAATTGAATAACAACACATCCAACACCAATGCTGCTGTAACCAGACTGGAAATCACACCTTATTCAGGAGCCGTAGGTGCAAACAGCCAATGGTCAAAACCATGGGTTATTCAGGGCACCGGCGAACCATGGTAAACTGATTCTTTGGTTTTTGTTCTGATAGATAGCGGAGACCCTTCTCCGCTATTTTTTTGAAATATTGTGCATTGTATTACCTTACTGACTATGAACCGATATTATAAACGCGGCGCGGTGATTCTTGTGCTGCTCACCGTGATTGTATACTCCGGATTTGTGTACGAGGATCGGAAGCCGCACGGCCATGACCACCACGATCACTCAGACGTTTATCATGAGCATTCACACAGTGAACCTGTTCTTCTTCCTGAAAAATTGCTATTCCCGTCACGCGAGCCGGACCGGGTCATTCTAAATCTAACCGAAACTCCTGAATCTTCGCTGGCCGTTAACTGGCGGACCGATACCACAGTGAGTTCGGGTTTTGTGGAATTTGCCGTTGCGACAGCAGGCCCGGAGTTCCGTGATCTTGCAAGCCGCATCCCTGCGAAAGTGGAATCGCTTACGTCCAAACATCTGGAAGAACCAACGGTATCCGCCAATTATTTCTCCGCTAAAATCCCGGATCTTAAACCTGCGCAAAAATATGTTTATCGGGTTGGTACTGAAGGTGCATGGAGTGAGTGGTATCAGGTTCAAATGCCGGCTGCCAATTCCGGTAAAATTTCATTTATCTATTTCGGCGATGCACAAAACGATTTAAAATCAATGTGGTCAAGAGTAATCCGCGAAGCATACAAAACAATTCCAGAAGTTGATTTTATGTTGCACGCCGGAGACCTCATCAACCGCCATGACGCCGACCTTGAATGGGGTGAATGGTTCTACGCCGGAAGCTTTATCCATGCCAGCGTACCCAGTGTAATGACACCCGGAAATCATGAATACGGCCAGGGTGTAATCCTTTCACCACAGTGGAGGCCGCAGTTCAACCTTCCGGAAAATGGTCCGAAAGGACTGGAGGAAACCTGTTACGTTGTCAATTATTCCAACCTTAAAGTAATATCACTCGATTCGGAACAGATTGATGAGTCACCCTTCTATTTAAACAGGCAGGCGCAGTGGCTGGATTCTGTTCTTACGAATGATCCCCGTAAATGGACGGCCATAACTTTTCACTATCCTATATTTTCTACGAAGCCCAACCGCGATAACGAAAATTTGAGAAAGAATTTTAAACCGATCTTTGATAGACACAAAGTTGATATTGTTTTACAAGGACATGATCACGCTTACGGACGTGGTATGGTAAACAATGTTCCCACAGGTTACAGCGTAAACGACAAAAGCTCAGGGACGATGTACGCAGTTTCTGTCAGCGGACCTAAAATGTATGATATATCCAACGACCCGTGGATGGATCGGAAAGCCCGTAACACCCAATTGTTTCAGATCATCACCATTGAGGGTGATAAGTTGTCATTTCAGTCATTCACGGCACACGGTGAATTGTACGACGCGTTCAATCTGGAAAAAAGAAAGGGGAAACCGAATAAACTGATCAACCGCATTCCCGCTACACCCGAGCGTCTTTGAATAATTCTGAGGTCGGGGCCGGGCGGGACATTAAATCAATAAATCTGCTGTAAAAGATTAAGCTAGGGGCCACATATAATCATGTGGCCATCTTTTTTTTTATAATATGCATGGGGTTAACGACCTTGGAAATCAAAAAAAAATATGGTCATGCCTGAAGTGAAATGGAGCTGGGTTGTCCTGATCATGCTTTTTGTGGCAACGGGATTGAATTTTCTAGACCGCCAGGTCCTGTCAATTGTCATCATTAAAATTCAGGAAGAGTTTAACATGTCGAATATTCAGTATGGCATGATTAACACAAGTTTCCTGATCGGATACGGGATTATGTTTACGGTAGCCGGACGGTTGATAGATACCGTCGGAAGCAAGGCAG
>JBBDXJ010000093.1:0-40013 GCA_040902445.1 Cyclobacteriaceae bacterium
CTATGCTCCATAAAAAACATTAAAAATACCGACTTTATGGACAGACACTAATTATTCATCCTACGAAGACTGGGAGCGTTACAACGCCCTTGGCGTAACCCAATACGGACAGATGACCGCGGGATCGTATATGTATATAGGCCCACAGGGGATAGTTCACGGCACCGCCATCACCATCCTCAATGCAGCGCGCAAAATTTCGGAAGGCGAAGGTGGCCGTGCAAAGTTATTTGTTTCTTCCGGCCTGGGAGGAATGAGCGGCGCCCAGCCGAAAGCTGCCAGCATCGCAGGTTGTATTTCTGTTGTCGCAGAGGTGAATGAAAAAGCAACAAACAAACGTTTTGAACAGGGGTGGGTCGATGAAGTTATTGCCGATCGTGATGTGCTTGCTGATCGCGTGCAATCCGCGAAAGCAGAAGGGGAGCCGGTGTCCATTGCTTACCAGGGTAATGTTGTAGAGGTCTGGGAAATATTCGATGCCCGTAATATTTTTATCGACCTCGGTACTGATCAGACTTCATTGCACAACCCCTGGGCTGGGGGATATGTTCCTGCCGGGCTGACGTTAGAGGAGTCAACGCGCATGATGGCCGATCAGCCCGAACTTTTCCGCGAACACGTGCAGGCTTCCCTCCGAAGACATGCGTCAGCGATCAACAGACACGCGCAGAGAGGAACCTATTTCTTTGACTACGGAAACGCTTTTTTACTGGAAGCTTCGCGGGCGGGTGCAGATGTGATGGCACCGGATGGCATAAATTTCAAATATCCATCCTATGTACAGGATATCATGGGGCCACTTTGCTTTGATTTTGGGTTCGGTCCATTCCGGTGGGTGTGCGCTTCCGGCAGTCCGGAAGATCTGGCAGCTACTGATAAGATCGCGGCCACCGTACTGGAAGATATTTTAAAAACAGCACCCCGCGAAATACATCCGCAGTTGAAGGACAATATTCAATGGATAAAAGAAGCAGGGAAGAATAAACTGGTAATTGGTTCACAGGCGCGTATCCTGTATGCAGATGCGGATGGCCGTATAAAAATTGCCCTGGCATTTAATGAAACTATAAGAAAAAAAATGATCGGTCCGGTTATTCTTGGTCGTGATCACCACGACGTTTCCGGCACTGATAGTCCCTACCGTGAAACATCCAATATCTATGATGGCTCTCAGTTTACGGCGGATATGGCCATGCACAATGTTATAGGAGATTCATTCAGGGGAGCCACATGGGTTTCCATACACAATGGCGGGGGAGTCGGATGGGGTGAAGCAATTAACGGCGGATTTGGTATGGTATTGGATGGGACACGGGCGTGTGACGACCGGATTGTGAAGATGCTGTATTTTGACGTATTCAACGGTTTGGCGCGAAGGGCCTGGGCCCGCAATAAAAACGCTGTTTTTACCGTTGAACGCGAGATGGATGTTTCATCATCATTTCGCATTACGCTGCCGAACGATGTTAAAGACGACTTATTGGATACCACTATAGCTTAACCGTTAATTTTTTTTCAACATGGGTTCATTCTATAGATTTGCGCGAACAAACCTTACAACAATGAACAAGTCTTTTTTTTTATTATTTGCTTCTTTAATCGTTACAACCAGTATCAACGCCCAGACTTCGTCGGGTAACATGATGGTGGGAGGATCAATTGATTTCAGTTCTGTTGCGCGCGAATCAGGAAGTGTTAATGATGTCAGCAGTGTTACTTTTTCTCCCAGCTTCGGTTATTTTATCATCGATAACTTTGCAGTAGGTGTCAGTCTGACGCTGGGAAGCACCCGCACCGGAACAGGGGCGGGGAAGACAGTGAGTTCTTCTTTTGCACTGGGTCCATTTGCACGTTATTATTTATTCACATCCAACGATCGCTTCGCATTTTTCGGACAGGCCGGTCTCAACTTTGGTTCGGGTAAAACCGATCCGGCTGCGGGAGGTGTAACAAAGAACAGTTTCATATCATTTGCAGTATCGCCCGGGGCAGCATTTTTTTTCAATGAGCACTGGGGTCTTGAATTTTCCATTACGGGATTTCAGATCAGTTCCTCAGATCCTGACACCGCCACTGACAATGACAAGGTGACCAGGGTTGACTTTGATTTGCGATCACTTTCACCAACGCTGGGATTCCGGTATCATTTTTGAATATTGAAAAGTAACTTTAATCTGACCATATGAAAACAAAACTGGTTGTAATAATGTGTTTTATGCTTGTTGCCGCGCAGAAGGCTAATTCGCAGGCGCAGCTGGCCATTGGTATCAGGGCAGGGCCTAATTTTGCCAACATCAATACCAAGGCTACGGCAGGAGAAAATTATAAGAACAGGGCTGGATTTCACGGGGGCGCCTTTCTGCTGATCAAGGCTGCCAAGATCGGTATTCAGCCGGAGCTCATTTTTTCTCAGCAGGGACAGAAGGTGGAGATCAACAGTAAGCACTTTGAATCAAATTTCAGTTATGTGAATATTCCGATCATCCTTAAGTTGTACACTGTAGCGGGTATCAATATTCAGGCAGGCCCACAGTTCGGGTTCATCACCAATGCGGAGACGCCAATAGAGGATCAGCTAAATCCCGGCACCTATCAGATGCGTGATGTGAAAGACAAAATGAAGAGCAGTGATTTCACCCTTGCACTTGGCTTGGGCTGGGATCTTCCTTTCGGTTTAACGCTGGATGCGCGTTATAATCTGGGGTTGTCTAAGGTTTATAAAGATGCGCCTTCGCAGCAAACAGAAGATGCTAAAAACCAGGTGTTTCAGCTTTCCGTTGGATATAAGCTGATCAAGCTGGGGAAATAATCCTTAGGTGAGGGAAATCTTACATCAAATCCGCGGACCTGGCGCCCTGCGGATTTTTTTTGTTCCGGCTCAACAAAACAGTTAGCCATACCGTTATGCAAAAAATAAAAATCGGAATTTGGTAATCTGTAAAAAATTCACGACCTTCATACAATTATAAACCCTAACCAAAATGAAAAAACTATTTTTTACACTAACAATCATTGCTTTTTCTGCCGGGGGCGTTTTTGCCCAGGGCATCAGTGGTGGCCTCAAGGTAGGGGCTAATTTCGCCAATCAGAAATTCTCCGGAGACGGGTTGGATATTTCACCCGATTCAAGAACATCCATGCATCTCGGATTGTTCTTAACGGCGATGGTTTCTGAAACTTTTGGTATACAACCTGAATTAATGTACAACAGCGTCGGATCAAAGTTCGACCTGCTGGGCAATGAGCTCCTTCAAAAACTCGATTACCTGACAATTCCCGTAATGTTGCGGTACCAGCCCGTTTCAGTTTTTCATATTCACGCCGGCCCTCAGTTTGGATTATTGTTATCGGCGAAATCGGAATATGATGGAGATAGCCAGGATACCAAAGAGGACTACAAAGGAATGGATCTTGGTGTAGGTATCGGTGCCGGCGTGGATCTGCCAATGGGTCTCGGCATTTCGGCACGTTACGTCATGGGTCTTTCGAATATTGCTGAATCTGAAGATCCGGACGAAGAAGGAACCCTGAAAAACAACGCGATCCAATTATCCATTACTTACAAAATATTCGGCAAATAAATAATTCCCGATAATTTAAAAACAACGTAGAGACAAGGCAGGCCTTGTCTCTACGTTTTTCCGACAACAATCAGATAATAGTTCTTTTTGCCCTTCTGTGCCAGCAGATACTTCTCCTGTAGCAGTGTAAAATCCGGTTTCGCATTTGCATCCGCAACCTTTTGTTTATTGATGCTTACGCCACCCGCCTGAAGCATTTTGCGCGCTTCCCCTTTGGAAGGAAAGATCTGGTTCTTTGCAACAACAGATAACAGATCGACAACATTCGCGCAATTTTCAAATTCGGTTTTAGAGATCGCCACCTGAGGAACACCCTCAAATACCGCAAGCAGCGTATCTTCATCCAGACTTTGCAATTCTTCGGTTGTGGAGTTGCCAAAGAGAATGTTGCTGGCTTTCAGAGCGCTGTCGTATTCTACCTGTGAATGAACCCGGATAGTTATATCCTTTGCCAGAACCTGCTGGAGCTTGCGCAAATGCGCAGCCTGACTGTGCTCCGTCGCAAGCGCGTCGATCTCTGTCCTGGACAATTGTGTAAAGATCTTGATAAAGCTCAGCGCATCTTCATCAGAAACATTCATCCAGTACTGATAGAACTTGTAGGGCGATGTCTTCTTAGGATCCAGCCAGATATTGCCTCCTTCAGTTTTTCCGAATTTTGTTCCGTCCGCCTTTGTGATGAGTTTCGTCGTTATCGCATAAGCCTCACTATCCGTTTTCCTTCTGATCAGTTCGGTGCCCGTAACGATGTTTCCCCACTGATCTGATCCGCCCATCTGCACTTTGCAGTTCTTGTGTTTATTCAACCAATAGAAATCGTATCCCTGCACGAGCTGATAAGTGAATTCTGTAAAAGACAGTCCGCTCTCGAGGCGCTTTTGCACGGAATCCTTCGACATCATATAATTAACCGTGATGTGTTTTCCGACGTCCCTGATAAAGTCCAGGAATTTAAAGTCTTTAAACCAGTCGTAGTTGTTCACCATCTCCGCGGCGTTCCTTCCGCTGAAATCCAGGAATTTCTCCAGTTGTTTTTTTACACATGCCTCGTTGTGATGCAACACATCTTCCGACAAAAGATTGCGCTCTGCGGATTTTCCGGAAGGATCTCCCACCATTCCCGTGGCGCCTCCCACCAGGGCAAAAGGCTTATGCCCAGCCACCTGGAAGTTGAGCAATGTCATGATCTGGGTAAGGTGGCCGATGTGCAGTGAATCCGCTGTGGGATCAAATCCAATATATCCGGCTGTAGGTTCTTTCAGCAATTGTTCTTCGGTGCCAGGCATTATATCGTGCAGCATCCCGCGCCAGCTAAGTTCCTCAACAAAATTCTTCATCGTTACTTTTTCGTGCGGCCAAAGATAGGAAAAACAGTCCACGGTCGACAGTCCACGGCCTTTCATCAGTTAGAATGAGCATCTTAAGTTCAAAGGGCATCTGTTCTTTCGAAGACAGGAACCCGCCTGATCAAAGAGTAGCACGCATGAGACCTACTCCCGGCTGTGGACCGTGGACTACGCCAACTCACATATCAACCCCGGCGACCACTTTATCGGTAATATTGTAAATCGGTGGAAGTTTTGACTTACTGTGAAGGCTCACATCAAGGTCCTGAATAATTCCGGTTTTAAGCTCATACACCCAACCGTGAACAATGGGCTCATTTCTGCTGTGCCACGCATTTTGTATAATCGAAGTTTTTGAAAGGTCAAAAACCTGTTCAATAACATTGAGTTCAACAAAGCGGTTGAACCTTTTCTCTTCGTCGGGTATGGCGTCGAGCTCCTGATTGTGGAGCCGGTATACATCTTTTGTATGGCGGAGCCAGTTATCTACAAGCCCGTATTGTTCACCTGTCATAGCCGCCTTTACACCTCCGCAACCATAGTGGCCGCAGACGATCACGTGTTCAACATGTAAAATATTCACAGCGTAATCCAGCACACTCAACAGGTTCATGTCAGAATGGACCACCATGTTTGCAATGTTGCGGTGTACGAAAACCTCCCCGGGATTGGTGCCTGTAATTTCGTTGGCGGGGACTCTGCTGTCGGAACACCCGATCCACAATACTTTAGGGCTTTGTCCTTTAGAGAGTCGCTCAAAGAATTCGGGATCCTGACTTAGTTTTTCTTTAACCCAGCGCTTGTTTCCTGCTAATAAATTTTCATAGGTATCCATAAAAGAAATCGTGTTTTTAAAGTTGCATAACGCCAATTAAATGATGCAAGGACACAGGTTAGACTCCACCGCTTTGCAGGTTTAATGGTGCGATCTTGTTTTTTGACAGCACTCTGTTTATCAAATATAAAAAGTCTTATAAAAGCTAAGTAAAGGATTCATTGAAGGAAAAAAAATCCGAAACGGGGATCATCCGGTCAAAACTACATTTATTTTTTATTATTGCTTTCAAATTACCTTTATTGGTGTCTTGATTCAAATGCAGTTACGGATTCGACGGCTCAAGGCGGTCAGGCCGGTTCCACAATTTATCCTTCTTCATTTAACATGATTTTCCGGAATATATTATGAAACAACCCGATGCTTTAAGAATGGTCGCCGATTTTCACGAAACGTTTAAACATCCTATACAAGCCAAACCAACTATTCCAGGTGAAGACCGGTGTAACCTTCGGGTAGCATTAATTGCTGAAGAATTAAAAGAACTTGAGTCCGCAATACGTGATAAGGATATAGTGGAGGTGGCCGACGCGTTGTGTGATATACAATACGTGCTGTCAGGGGCGATATTGGAGTTCGGGCTGGCTGATAAGTTCAATGATTTATTTACAGAAGTCCAGCGTTCTAATATGAGCAAAGCATGTTCCTCTGAGGAAGAAGCCCTGCAGACGGTTGAACATTACAGAAAAAAAGATGGGACTGAATGTTATTATCGGCGTGAAGGTGAAAAATGGCTGGTTTACAGGAAATCTGATAGCAAAACTATCAAATCCATAGGTTACAGTCCGGCAAATCTGAAGCAGATCCTCGAAAGCTAGCACCGCAAACGCCTGTATTCCAGAATTTTAGCGCCTACTCCAGCGAGTTCTTAGTAACCCAATAACGGAAGCCGATAATGGCCTGGTCCACCTTGGATAATCTGGAGATATCGCGTTTACTATATCGGGGCAGGATCCATTTATTGAGCCCGGCCAACACTTTAAAGAGTGATTTTTTCATATCAATCCAAGTAATTCACCCGCTTAATGTTTTAAATTTTTATCTTTAAAACCATTAAACCAAAAGTATGGAAAATATTCAGTCTGGTTCTTTTCTTCAAATCTGGCATCAGGTGATGTTTATAGGGGCAATTCTAATGTTCGTTGCGGGGGTTGCCTGGTATATCATTCACATGGTCAGAATCGCCGCCATAAAAACTCCGAAAGACAAATATGATTATATCAGCCGCAGGGAGATCAGGAATCTGGAAATAGTTTTTATTCTTTTTGCCGTTGGAGCTGCCATGCTGATCAACCGGTATGGAATGGACAAGGTGAACGAAATGGGGGTTTGGTTCTATGTAAGGCTATTCATGTCGTTTGCCGGGGGTACGCTCGTAGGTTATGTTGCTTTCCTGATTTTGGAATATTACTACCCGTCGAAACTGGATAGAAAGTTAAAAAAATGGCGATTTATACCGCGGGTCAATCCAAAAACGGGCAATAAAATGCGTTTGCTGGCCGAACATGAAGAGGACGTTCACCTGGACGAAGGTATGCGGGCGGAAGAGGATGTTTTTTCGGTAGATTATGACGTATGGTTCGATGAGGCTTCAAATGATGTTATCGTTGAAAAGTACCAGGGTCACATCCAGGCTTTACAATGTGGAAGTTGCGGATTTTTTACCCTGAAAGTAGTGCGGGAAGAAATTACCCAAAAACCGACTTTCGAGTCACCAGGGGAACTGATCAAACATTACGAATGCTCTTACTGTAAATCCGTCCGCGCGACGGCTTTTAAGATCTCTACGATGGAGGGAGAGGACTTCAAGCATGAAAAACACTCTTTTCACAAGGAAAGGGACATTGTGCTGATAAAAGTTGAGATAAAATCCCCTGAGGGAGAGTCCAAATACTTTGAATTTGGCGATTTAGGCCAGGCACAGAAATTCCTAAGCGAAATTGAAGAAAGCAATAAACAATAGGTATAATCCTTGCTTTGAATTATTTAAACATCCCAGCCGTTAACTATCCTGACCCCGGGGTCAAGTATTTACGTTTGGTAAGAAGACAAGATTTATGAAGCGAATATTGTATTTATTTTTTGCCGGGATCATTGTATCGAATACCCAGGCTGCTGTTCCCGGGGATACCACCCAACTGAAAGCAAAACCGATTTACGGAAAGGAAGCAAAGGTTGTTTCCTACATTCTCGATAATAACCACTATCGGAAGATCGATCTGAATGATTCACTTTCTTCGGTGATCCTGGATCAATACCTTGAAGCTCTGGATAACAATAAAACCTATTTTAATTTACAGGATATCGCCGCTTTCGAAAAGTTCCGGTACCGCATAGACGATCTCACGAAATCAGAAAATGTCGATCCCGCATTCGAGATCTACAGTGTTTTCAAAAAGCGTTTTGATGAACGCATGGCATATGTGTTGACGGAACTTGTATCCGAAAATTTCGACTACACCAAAGACGAATTTTACGAAACCGACCGCAGCAAGGAACCATGGCCTAAAAGTGAAGCTGAACTGAATGATATCTGGAGAAAGACCATCAAGAACCAGGCTTTGAGTCTGAAATTGGCCGGCAAAAAACCTGAAGAAATTCAAAAGACTTTAAAGGAGCGCTATGATCGCCTGGTGAAAACCTATACCCGTGATGTGAATGCCGAGGATATCTTCAGCATGTATATGAACTGTATCACGGAATCGTATGATCCGCATACTAATTATTTTTCACCGTCAGCTGCAGAACGTTTTAAACAAAGCATCAGCCTTTCACTTGAAGGCATTGGCGCGCGTCTTCAAACAGAGAACGACTATACCAAAGTAGTAGAGATCCTTCCGGGTGGGCCTGCCGAAAAGAGCAAGCTCATCAACGTTAATGACCGCATCGTTTCTGTTGGTCAGGGTGAAGATGGTGAATTGGTGGATGTGATAGGCTGGCGTATTGATGATGTGGTTAAATTGATCAAAGGACCCAAGGGAACTAAAGTGCGGCTGGGAGTTCTTCCAGCCGAAACCGGTGTGGGTGGGGCCGTGAAGGAATTTGTGCTGGTCCGGGATAAAATTAAGCTCGAAGATCAGCAGGCTAAGAAACAAATGATCAATTACCAGAAAGACGGTAAGGAAATGAACCTGGGTGTGATAACACTGCCAAGTTTCTACATGGATTTTGAAGCTTATCAGAAAGGCGATCCCAACTACAACAGTACCACGCGCGATGTTCAGCGACTAATCAAAGAACTTCAGCGCGAGGGAATGGATGGCCTTGTTCTTGATCTTCGCAACAATGGCGGTGGTTCGCTGGCGGAAGCCATTGACCTGACGGGGATCTTTATTAAGAATGGTCCTGTTGTTCAGGTAAAAAATTCAGCTAATAAAATTGAAGTGGGAGCTGATGACGATCCAACGATCGTGTTTAACGGTCCGCTGGTTGTACTTACGAATCGGTTCAGTGCTTCGGCTTCCGAGATCTTTGCGGGTGCCATTCAGGATTATAACCGCGGAGTTGTAGTTGGAGAATCCACCTATGGGAAAGGAACTGTTCAGACTGTTATTGCGCTGGACAAGTTTATTAATGATCCGGGAAACGAAGTTGGTCAGCTGAAATTAACTTTCCAGAAGTTTTATCGCGTTACTGGAAGCAGCACACAACATAAAGGAGTTATGCCCGACATAAAACTTCCAACAGCACTCGATCCCGAACAATTTGGAGAAAGCTCCAGGCCGAGTGCATTGCCGTGGGATGAGATCCGAAGTACACCGTACCATAAAACTCCGGTTATCAATTCACGGGTGCTTGCAGGGTTGAATAAATCCTACAATAACAGGCTCAAGACCGATGCTAACCTCACACGTTTTGTGGATTCTACAGCGGTGACGAAGAAAAGTATGAAGGATACGAGGATCTCCCTCAATGAAGCCGTGCGGAAAAGGGAGATGGAAGAAGCTGAAAAGCGGGTCGCGGACACAAAATTGAATACAAAAATCGCCGGCAAAGAAAAGCCGGTAACGAGTGACCTTAAAGAATTAAGCGATGAATATCTTCGCGAGGGCCTTTTCGTTCTCGGAGATCTCATCACAACAAAAATAGGGTAGCCTGTGGTCAATAGTCCACAGCTGAAAACTTAATCATAAAAAGACTTCCCCTGAAAAAGGGAAGTCTTTTTGTTTAGAGTAACAACCTGAGAACTATTCGTCAGGGGACGCAATTATACGTCCCTACTCCCTGCACAGTCTGTCCTTATACCTTATACCCATACCCTCTACCCCATACCCTTATACCATATTCCCATTTTATTACTTATTTTGAAGCCGTTTAGAACACTACATGAGTGAAGAACTTCTCAAGGCGATCATTCAGCTTTTTGCCATCGTAGCGCGTGAGCGGATTACGGACGCGGAAAGGACGAATGTCAAGGAATTCTTAAGCCTTCACCTCAACCGCGATGCAACTGCCTATTACCTTAAATTATTTGATGAATTCGTTCAGAGCCATAAGATAGAAAGTCCTCAGGACCTGAGCAGCCTGGATGCGGAGACTCAGCAGTTTGTTGATGACTGGGCGAAGATCATGCAAATAGTGAAGCAGGTGAATCAGGCCCTCACCATGCAACAGAAAATGGTGATGGTGGTGAAGATCATCGAACTGGTTCATTCGGAAACCGATATTTCTGATCGCCAGGGAAATCTGATTTTTTACATAGGCCAGGCGTTGAAGATCCCGAAAGCGGATATGCACGCTTTAAAAGTCTTTGTAACGGGTCAGGATATCGATGAGCTCTCTTCAAAAAACGTTCTGATTGTCGATGAGGGATCGGATGAAAAGCCATATCCCGGCCCCCGGATCGTTGAAAAGAATCTGACAGGGCTTATTGCCATCCTGAGGTTGCCCGATGCGGAAACCTATTTCATTAAATATCTTGGTATTACGACGCTATACCTGAATAGCCAGCTTCTAAAAAGCCGGAGAGTAGATATTTTTCCCACAGGCAGTACCATCCGTGGTGATAAAATAGAGACCATCTATTACAGTGATATTGTTGGGAAATTCCTGACCGACGAAAGTCGCACCCATATTACTTTTACTGCGGATCACCTTTTTTTCCATTTCAGGAGCGGAAGGGCCGGCCTCCAGAATGTGAACATTGCTGAACACGGTGGCAAACTGATCGGATTGATGGGTGCCAGCGGTTCCGGAAAATCAACTTTGCTGAATGTCCTCAATGGAAGTGAAAAACCTTCGAGTGGAAGGGTGCTGATCAATGGAATCGACATTCACCAGGAGTCGGGAAAAGTACACGGCATACTGGGTTACATTCCCCAGGACGACCTCTTGATCGAAGACCTCACCGTATTTGAAAACCTTTATTATGCGGCGCGTCTATGTTTTGGTTATTACTCGAAAGAGGAGACTATAACCCTGGCGGAACAAACCCTTTTGAGTCTTGGATTAACGGAAATACGCAACCTCAAGGTGGGTTCTCCGCTCCAAAAAACCATCAGTGGCGGGCAGCGAAAGCGTTTGAATATAGGCCTGGAGTTATTGCGCGAGCCGGCGATCCTGTTTGTGGATGAACCCACCTCAGGTCTATCTTCCCGGGATTCGGAAAACATCATGGACTTGCTCAAGGAACTTTCACTGCGGGGAAAAATGGTCTTTGTGGTGATCCATCAACCTTCGTCGGATATTTTCAAGATGTTCGACACGCTGATAATTATGGATTCGGGTGGATTCCAGATCTATTACGGCAATCCTGTTGAAGCTGTTATTTATTTCCGCGATGTGGTCAATGCCGCCAATAGAAATCAGGGCGCGTGTCCGGAATGCGGAAATATAAATCCTGAGCAGATCTTCAGCATCATTGAAACGAAGATCGTAAATGAATACGGGCGGCATACCAACACGCGAAAAATTTCTCCCGGCCAGTGGTATCAGTACTTCAAGCAGCGGATTAAATTACCGCGTATTGACCACGTCAGGGAGGCGCTTCCTGTCACTCAGCAAATTCCCGGCTGGATCAAACAGCTTAGGGTATTTATCACGCGCGATATTCTGGCGAAAGTCGCCAACAAACAATACCTCGTCATCAACGTTTTGGAGGCGCCGGTGTTGGCGTTCTTTATTGCTTTTATGGCGAAATACTACGACGTGCTGGATGGCGCTAATCAGTACAACTTCTATTACAACAAAAACATCCCCGTTTATTTTTTTATGAGTGTGGTTGTAGCCTTGTTTTTCGGGTTGACGATGAGCGCGGAGGAAATCTTCCGCGACCGAAAGATCCTTAAGCGCGAACAATTTCTGCATCTGAGCAGGAGCAGTTACCTCACCTCGAAAGTACTGGTGTTATTTCTCATTTCGGCCATGCAAACCATTCTTTTTATTCTTGTGGGAAATTACATTTTAGAAATACCGTTGACCGAACTTCGATACTGGCTGATCTTATTCAGCTGCACCTGTTTTGCCAACATGCTTGGGCTTAATATTTCCGCGTCATTTAATTCAGCGGTTACGATCTATATCTTAATTCCGGTGCTGATCATTCCGCAATTGCTTCTCAGCGGGATGGTGATCAGCTTTGATAAGTTCAATCCACAGGTGGGCAAACCGGTAGGTATTCCACTGGTTGGCGAGCTGATGGCCTCGCGCTGGGCTTATGAGGCATACATGGTTACCCAGTTCAAGGATAATCCTTTTGAAAAGCAGTTTTTCGATTTGGATCAAACCATTTCCCAGTCTGACTATAAGCGCATATTCTATATACCCACGTTGGAATCCAACCTCGCTTATTGTTTAAACCGCCGTGCGTCGTGGCGAAACCCACGCGATGAAAAAATGTCAAGGGCTCTCGAACTCCTCCAAAATGAAATTCGGTATGAACTCAGTAAAGTAGGAGAGGCCAGGTTTCCTGAAATCGGAAAACTGGTCATCGGAAAATTTGATTCAACAGTTTACTTGCGAACGTCAACATTTTTGCGCACCCTGAAACAATTCTACACAAATAAAGCCTCAAAGGCTTCTTCTGAAAAGGAAGAAAAGATCAACAGAATGAATGCCGGCCCTGAAAGCAATGCAATCTTTGTCGCATGGCGAAATCAGCATGTTAATGAAGCTGTTTCGGATGCCGTGAAAAACAGGGCATCCTCAGACAAAATTGTGGAATATGCCGGAAAGCTGATACAGAAAATTTATCCCATCTATATTGATGAGCACAGGCCGTTGCATGCGCTCGATTTTTCCGCAAACCTTTATCAACCGACAAAACATTTTGCAGGCTTCTATTTTGATACCTTGTATTTTAATATTGCCGTGATCTGGTCGATGACCATTTTTCTTTTTATAACGCTTTATTTCGATTTGCTTAAAAAGTTCATTCAATTGCTGGAGGGTAACCGCAAGTATCGCAGGAAGGAGCGTGGGTAGGTTTAAGTTTGAAAGGTCTGGGAAGTTTGAGAGGTCTGAAAAGTCTGAGGGTTTGAAAGTCGGAAGCGTTAAGAGTTTTTGCTACCCAGGAAGACGCTTTAAACCTGGTAGAAAGTGAAACTTTTGACTTTGAATCTTGAACTAAAACCAGCTCTGTGCTTCTAGCCCTGGCGCCGGTGCGCTCGCACAGGCATTTGTAATTTGCAATCCTTCCTTTATTTTTACACCTTGATCCAAATGAATATGTATTGTAAACACCATACCAGCGTTATCATTTTATTTGCCACTTTCTTCTTGTTTTCGTGCGCCAGTAAAAAAGATGACCATCACGAGAATAATGCTCAGGGGCAGGGTGAAAATATATGGGAGGAAATGGACGAGTTTCATATGATCATGGCGGAAACCTTTCATCCCTACAAGGATTCTTCCAATCTGGAACCTGTAAAAACAAGGGCAGCGGAACTGATGACCGCGGCGAATCAGTGGGCTTCTGCCAAACTACCCCCGAAGGTGGATAATGATGAGATGAAATCTAAGCTTGAGAAGCTTAAGGCGGAAGCTGCCGTCCTGGCTGAAAGCGTGAAATCAGCCGACGACAATGTAATCGCCAAACAGCTCACCACATTGCATGATACGTTTCATGAAATCCAGGAAGCCTGGTATGGAGGACATTGAGTTGTAAGGCTTTACTAAACCTAATGGAAGAAACAACCGCAGTAACCCCAACCGAGACACGAAAATTATGGAGTGTGATTACCGCCTCCTCTGTCGGAACGCTTATTGAGTGGTACGACTTTTATATTTTTGGTATTCTTGCTTCAATCTATTCCAGGCAGTTTTTCCCGCAGGGAAATGACACGGCGGCCTTGCTTGCGACGCTGGCAACTTTTGGTGCCGGCTTTGTTGTTCGGCCATTGGGCGCCATTTTTTTTGGGCGTCTTGGCGATCTCATAGGAAGGAAGTACACCTTTCTTATTACCCTGATCATTATGGGAGGTTCTACCTTCCTCATCGGCCTTATTCCGGGTTATGCAACCCTGGGATACTTCGCGCCGATATTGGTATTGGTCTTGCGACTATTGCAAGGGCTTGCCTTAGGTGGAGAATATGGAGGTGCGGCTACTTATGTCGCAGAACATGCTCCTGCAGCTAAACGAGGTTATTATACAAGTTTTATCCAAACCACTGCCACACTTGGCCTTCTCGCATCGATTGGTGTGATCGTAGCCGTCAGGTACACGGTAGGTGTTGAAGCGTTTAACGATTGGGGATGGAGAGTGCCGTTTATACTATCTGCTGTACTGGTAGGAGTTTCGATTTACATCCGGCTCAAGATGGCCGAATCACCTTTATTTGCGAAAATCAAATCCGAAGGAAAATTATCCAAAAATCCCCTGAAGGAAAGTTTTGGAAAAAAAGCCAACCTGAAACTGGTTCTCCTGGCATTGTTCGGAGCCACTGCTGGCCAGGGCGTTGTGTGGTACACCGGTCAGTTCTACGCAATGTTTTTTATTGAAGGAACGCTGCTCGTGAATCAGATTCAAACGTGGAATATTATCGCATTCGCACTGGTATTGGGTACTCCCCTTTTTGTTTATTTCGGATGGCTCTCAGACAGGATCGGCCGTAAAATGATCATGATGATGGGGATGCTCCTGGCTGTGTTATTGTATATTCCGATCTACAAACAGATGTATGCTTTGGCTGATGTGAAGGAGATGGCCGAGATCAATGCTCCGGCGATCAGTAATACAAACTCTGTTAACGGCGAGGGCGACCCCGTTGCGGTTACCCGCACTGAGCGGACTTTTGAGAATGGCAATACGGCTGTGCAATCTGTTTCCAGTATCCAGCAGGCGGGGAGCAGCGAACCGGTTGTAACTACGAAAATTGTAAAAAACCTCAGCACCCGAAATTTCTGGCTAATGGTGCTCCTGGTATTCGTCCAGGTGATCTTTGTAGCTATGGTATACGGCCCTATTGCCGCTTTTCTTGTTGAATTGTTTCCCACACGAATACGCTATACGTCCATGTCATTACCCTACCATATCGGCAATGGCATATTTGGCGGCCTCACTCCCTATATTGCGACCAGCCTCTACGTTGCCAGTAAATCGGATTCCAATCCGGAGGGAGATCCATATGCCGGACTTTATTACCCTATTGTGGTGGCCGCAATTTGTTTTGTGATCGGAATGATCTTCCTCAGCAATAAAAAGAAAGCGGATGTAATGCATTAGTAAGTGGTTGGTTGTTAGTTGTTGGCTTTTGGTAATTCATTACTCATTTTACGTCAAGAAAAATAAGTTTTTGGGATGCATTGCGAGCTTCGCGCTTGCGCGCGACCTTAAAATTGCGAGCTTTGCTGTGAAATGCTTCATTGAGATTTCAACCATGTGATCAGCTAGAAGCAACGGCATTTCCTTTGGGCCTTTTCGCCTTTGCGAGAGATTAGTGCATCTTTGCGAGAAACTATTCTCTACCACTAGCCACCACAATGGCCAAAAAGAACACGCAATGGACACAAGTAGGTAAACGCAAGTTGGAATTATCCAATCTGGATAAAGTTCTTTTTCCGGAAGATGGGATTGTGAAAGCGGAAGTAATCGCCTACTATCTCAAGATCGCCCCCACCATCCTCAACCATATCAAAGGCCGCGCGATGACCATGATCCGTTTCCCTGATGGGATCCACGGCGAAAGTTTCTACCAGAAGAACAGACCCGAATGGGCTCCCGACTGGATCGAATTCGCAACGCTGGGATCCGTTGAAAAAGATTATATCATTGCCTCAGAACCTGCGCTGCTTGTCTGGCTTGCAAATCTGGCGGGACTTGAACTTCATCAGCTTCACAGCCGCAGTCCGCATTTCGATAAACCGGATTACATGGTGTTCGACCTCGATCCTCCCGAAGGCTATACATTCAGTAACATTCTTCCAATCGCGGCCGACCTGAAGGAACACGTCGAAACATACGGATATACCACCTTTGTCAAAACGACCGGCGGAAAAGGAATACATATTTGTTGTCCCCTGGCTGCGCGACAAAATTTTTCAGAGGTTTTTGATGCTGCCCAGGAAATTGCCAGGCCTTTCGTTGAGCGCTTTCCCAATGATACAACACTGCATATCAAGAAAGAAGCACGCAAGGGCAGGGTACTTGTGGACATCTACCGCATCCGCAGTGGACAAAGTATAGTATCTCCCTACAGCCTCCGGGGAAGGATCGGCGCGCCTGTATCCATGCCGTTGACCTGGGCTGAACTTAACAGCGTAAAAAAACCTGTGGAATTTAATATTCATAATGTAATCGATAAAGTACTGCAGGATGGGGACGCCTGGGAGGGAATGGGCGCGTATGCGGTAGAGTTACATACTCATCGCAAAACACAGGTGGCGAAACCCAAAAATCTTCCCCCCTCTAAAAAACATAAAACGCCTGAACAATTAGAGACCTATAAAGAGAAACGCGATTTTGAAAAAACACCCGAGCCTGCGGGAAAGATCCTGCCCGGCGGAAACAATAATTTTGTTATCCACCGCCATCACGCGTCTCACCTTCACTACGATCTGAGGTTAGAGCAGGAGGGTGTGCTCAAATCCTGGGCGGTGCCAAAAGGTTTGCCGCCCAGGCCGGGGGTTAAACGTCTTGCTGTGCAAACGGAAGACCACCCGATGGAGTATCTGAAGTTTGATGGCAAGATCCCAAAAGGACAATACGGTGCAGGAGAAATGTGGATCTACGCCCTGGGAAAGTACCAGATCACGAAGGAAAAAAAAGACGGATTTTATTTTAGGCTCAGCAGCAAAGAGATGACCGGGGAATACCGGATGCACAAAACCAAAGAACGCGAATATTTGCTGGAGCGCGTCGATGAACCCCAGCTGGATTATTTTCGTCAGTTCATAGAACCAATGTTATCAGAAAACAAGGACAAACCCCCGAAAGGCAATGATTATATCTTCGAGATCAAGTGGGATGGAATTCGCGCCCTGATTTCATTCGAGGAGGGTAAGACGAGGATCCAAACTCGAAACCAGAATGATGTTACGTCGAAATTTCCGGAACTGCTCGATGGAGAGAAAGCGTTCCGGGCAACGAATGCCGTGTTTGACGCTGAGATCGTTTCACTTGATGGTTCTGGTAGACCGGTGTTTAAAAAAGTCATTAACCGTTTGATGAGCTCTGGCGAGGCAAACATTCAGAAGCTTTCCAAAACCGCACCCTGTTTCTGTTATATCTTTGATTGCCTCTACCTCGATGGAAGATCGTTGATAAATGAGTCCTTGACAAAACGCAAAGAATGGTTAAAGGATGCTGTGAGAGCTGATACACCTTTTCGTGTCAGCGAATCTGTGGAAGACGGCGATTCACTCTTTGAAGCAGCCCGCGATCACGGCCTCGAGGGGATCATGGCCAAGAAACGCGACAGTAAATACACCCCCGGAAAAAGAAGTGATTGCTGGTTTAAAATTAAGATCAGACAAACGTGTGAGGTGTCTATTGTGGGGTATACAAAAGGAAAAGGTGACCGAGGAATAACATTTGGGGCCTTGCACATTGCTGAAAAAGTTGGAAATGATCTTCATTACCGCGGCAAAGTGGGGACAGGATTTGATGATTTAACCATCAAAGACATCGTGAAGGTGATGAAAAAAGTTGAAACCGTTAAGAAGCCGGACGTCATTGGAAATGTTTTTGATCCCAGGATCAGCGTGTGGCTCGCTCCCAAAATCATAGCGGAAGTAACGTTTTCAAAACTTACGCCGGATAAAATGTTCCGCGAACCAGTCTTTGTGAAACTCAGACTGGATATGAGTGAAATTTAGCTGTTGGCTGTTGGCCTTTGGCTGTTAGTAAATCCGCGCGGGTCGAGTTGCCTAATACTCCATGATATATTCTGTGAAGGAAAAGATAGATTTTGATTTCGTGTCCACATTTATTTTAACTGCATTCATCTCTGTGTCTCCATAGACCATGAGGGCAGTAAAATTTTGAATCAAAATATTTTCAGAATCCATCAGTGGTTTGCTGATCTGGAAGCGATGATGATCACCATAGATCAAAAGCACCGGTTTTTTGAAAGCTTTAACTTCCGATCGCAGTTTTTCCACAATGCTTGTGAAACCATTCGTCTCACTTTTGACATAGTTCAGGGCAGCGTGCATAATAATTACAATTGCAGCATCATTATCCGCCTGAGCTGTTTTGAAGACTTCACTTATCCAATGGATATTGGCCTGATCACGTTTCAGATGTTCCTGATTCGCGTTTACATCGGCCTTAAAGTTGTTATTCGATCCCACGACGTGAACGGTTCCAAACGTTATCCCGTTTTTTTGCCACTTTACATTTTCCACAAACTGGTCAAAACCTGGGTTGATATTTTGAGAGATAAACTTCAACGGCATTTTTCCCAGGCTTTCGCCATTTCTGAAGTAGAGCTTTCTTAAGGTATTTAACCTTTCGACTGGGTCATGGCCTCCGGCGCCGGGCCTTCCGCAATCGGTCCATTCATTGTCGCCCGGAGTGTAGATCAGGGGCGCCTGAAACTGGTTGAACATATCAAGGATCATATTGAAATAAATATCCGAACATTCGGATTGACCGTTCTTGATATCTCCGACGTGCACAGTAAAAGCTGGCTTTTCATCATTAATTGCCGTGGTAAGCTTTTTGAATTTCTCAATATCCGCAGGATTGTGGTAGGGCATATCGCCGATAGCGAAAAAGGAGAATTGGTTTTGCGCTATAATCGGGAATCCAGTGATCCCCAGGAGGATGATTAGGAGTATAGTATTAGGATATTTGTTCTTCACGGTCTATCATTTATTGTAATAAAAACGGAATGCATCCTTAAGCGTGGGCTGGAAGGCTTGATTATCGGCTGATTTCATTTTCTATTTGCTTAACGAGATCATCAAACTTTTCATGCCCGTTGTTGCAGAGAAGAATAATAGTTTTGTTGACATCGGTGTAACGCATGATAATGGTCTTGAATCCCGGGTTGTCTCCCGTATGGTAGATCTTTCTTCCAAGCCGGGGATGTTCTGACAGGGACCATCCAAAACCATAATGGGAAAGTGTTCCGTTATTTTTTCGCCGGGCATGAAATATTCCTTCGGGTGATATTTTTTTAGGTACTCGATATTTTCTTCGTTGCCTGCTACTTTGGATTTATCCCAGTTTTGATCCATAATAGCCTGATAATCGGGTAAACCTGACGTGTGGTTCAAAAGATGACGTATGGTGATACCGTGATAGGGCAGACCGGGGATGTATTTTGCAATCGCATCATCATAGTCAAGCAGACCCTGTTCCTGAAGGATCATGATGATCATGGAGGTGAACTGTTTTGAGACTGAGGCTAGTTCGAAAATATCCGTGGTATCGAGTTGGATCTTTGTTTCAAAATTTTTGTATCCGAAAGCCTTGTGGTAAATCGGTATGCCGTTCTCTGCTATCAATACAACGCCGCTGAAATCACCTGCATTATTAAACAACGAATCCAGGTTTTTTGAAATGGATCTTTCAGATGTTTGTTTCGCTGGATGGCACGAAACCAACGCTATTAAGGCGAGTAAAGTCATCAGGTATTTTCTCGTCATGGAGTTGACCTTCAAAAGATCTTTCGAGTTTCAATATTTGCAAAATCCAAGATAATCAAAATTGCCAATTTTCGGACAAGGACTTTTAAGTGCCACGCTTTTCGACTTTCAATATATCTGCAGCGTAAATTTCGGGGTAGCCCCTCGCAACGGCCTCGCACTAACTTTAAACTTAAAACCAGTAGTGTCGTGGGAAAAACGCATGATCGCATTCAAAGTCGAGGCTGACGTCCATGCCCTGCAAATTACATCTTTCGAGAATGAGTTCAAGACCACCCGGCCATATTACGATTATATCCAGGCGGCGAATTACTGCGTACATTTACCAACAACCAGCAACTATTTCTTCCGTTTCACTACCTCCTGGTACGCAGTATTCAAGGCATTCAGCATAAGTTCTTTCGGGATCTTTTTTAATTCGAAGGTGGTCCACCCCTGCAATCCCCATTTGTTGGGAATGGGATAAACAGTTTTTTTTCCGAAGTCGCAGAATACAGATTGGTCGACGGGAGACAATTTCAGGTTTACTGTACCGTTCTCCTCGTGCAGGGTGGCGAAGATCCTTTTCCCGGTAACTTTAAATGCTGCTCTGTCAAAATGTGGATTTTCTTCTGTGCCCGGAAAGGAGAGGGCAAGGGACCTGAATTGAGCTGGGATCATATCTGTCTAATCACAACGAAGATAGGTAAATGTCTACTTCAGCATTGTTCCAGTCCCTGCTTCGTTCATCGTAAATTTCAAAGTCGGACTTGTAGGCTCTGTCTTTTTTTGAACGCCATATCTCTTTCCATGAATCGATCAGGCAGTCGGGCATTTTTCCTTTCGCCAAAACTTTTGAATACTGACCCGCAGGAATAATTAGGGTGTCCATACCTTTTGGTGTTTTCGTATCCATTTTCACTTTACCGCCTATGAAGTAGGAGAAAGGTTTAGTGTGGTCACCTTCGTAATCGAAATACACTGCATAGATTTCATCGCTTAATTTTTCCGGGATTCTTGCCTGAACATTCTCCGCATTAAATTTTTGCCATAATGCCCCGCAATCAATACTGGATTGGCCACGTTCATTTGAAGTTTTATCTGGGAGTTGAAGTCCAATTAATTTGAACTCCGGGATTTTGATTTTATTCATATTTGTTTTCTATCAATTCGCGGCACAGAAGATACCGCGAGACATGGAAGGACC
The DNA here is from genome assembly GCA_040902445.1 of Cyclobacteriaceae bacterium. Lineage (GTDB taxonomy): Bacteria > Bacteroidota > Bacteroidia > Cytophagales > Cyclobacteriaceae > Chryseosolibacter. Next base: position 20,981 of record JBBDXJ010000093.1, read on the forward strand.
AACCTGTCCCCTCGGAGTCTCCGGTCTCCGGGACTCCGAGGTATGCGTGTATTGACAGGAGTCTTACTATTGATGGACGTATCGTTGCTCGTACTCAATTATAAAGTGTTTGTTAGTTTCTTTCAGGAAATCTTATCCCATGGATCTGCCAATAAAGTGATCGAGATGATCATCAATTTGATATTAACAGGTTCAGTCGCTTTTTTAATAATATACAATTTCACATAAGTTAACGAATGGTCTTTTTGCAGAAGAATTAAGCCTCGAATCCGGCTCCATTTCATAGCCTCGTGACTCTGTGTTCTGGTTTTTGAATTTCATCGCCAATATGCGAGGCGCATGAAGGCGATTCGCAAAGACGGTATGGGGGTAGGTCAGTCGCAGATTTTTGATTTGACCTTATTTTCAATTTCCATCCCCAATTGCTCGGCGAGTTTGAGATCCGCGCAAGCTTCGGTCTTATTTTTCATCTTCATTTTGGCCATCGCGCGATTGTAGACAGCCGGGGCGTAGTTGGGTTGGAAGACCAATGCTGCATTAAAATCTTCGATCGCATCGCTGTAACGATCAAGTTTGAATAATACATTTCCGCGGTTGATCCAGGCTTTGAAAAAATCTTCCTCGAGGTCGATTGCTTTAGTATAATCGGAAAATGCACCTTCAAAGTCCTTTAATTTCTCCCGCGCCAGTCCGCGGCCGAGCCAGATCTCTTCGTCGCTTTGATCGATTTCCAGGGCCATGGTGTAATCATCCACAGCACCTTTAAAATACCCTCCTTCGAAACGCTGCAGCGCTCTTTCCAGGTAAGGGTAGAGCATGGTTGAATCTGAGTTTATCGTCTCTGTCAACCGGTCCTCATAAGTCACCGATTGCCCCTGCTTTGACTTCAGGGCCTTCAGGTTGTGCAACGCCAGCGTGTGTTGCTTATTTAATTTCAGCGCTCTCTCATAATCCGCGGCAGCGGTAGAATCATTCATCGCCTCTTTGGCCAGTCCGCGGTTAACAAAATAATCGGGTTCATTCGGGTTGAGCACGAGCGAGGAATCGTAATAAGCTACAGCGTGTTTGTGATTTTTTAATTTCGATTCAATAAGGCCGAGGTAATTATAGATATAGGACTTATGACCACTTTCCGGTGTCATCACCGGGTTGCGATCACCTACCGACATATTTTGCCTGTAAAAAACTGTGTTGGTTTCGGAGGGATTCATCGTCAGCAGCTTATGAAAGTCTTCCTTCGCCTGGTCGTAAAATCCGATCTTATATCGCAGTATCGCGCGGCTCATTAGCACGGGGAGGCTTTCCGGGAAATGTTCCAGGTAGATGCTGTAATCGGTCAGGGCTCCGTCATTGTCTTTCAGGATCTCCTTCACGGATCCCCGTAAGGAGTAGGCTTCAAAATATCCCGGATGATGTTTCAGACATTCGTCGAGCACAACCAGTGCTTCGCTGTACTTGTCTGCATTGTAGGCCGCCTCCGCCTCTTCATAGTAGGCAAATGCTTTTTTTGGTTTGTCCTGACCGTACACCAGGAAACCCCCGCAAAAGCATAAGACCGAAAATAGCAGCTGTAGGCGCATATTCAACTTTAATTCTCTCGTTTAAATTAGAATATATTCAACGAATCTGACTCATCAATATTTGATTGGATGTTCTCCACGCGAAGAGGAACAAAAAAGGGGCCATCATTATTCGCAATTTTCCACGTCAGGTTTCTGTCACCGGAACTTAATATTGGGAGTGACTCTCATCGTCCGGCCTTTAAATTACCCGCGACCCTGGCATAAAAACAAAAAACGGCATCAGATTTTATACAACGATAGGCAACCAGTTAGCGGGGCGCTGCAAGAAATTGAAACCAGGGTTAAGGTTTTTGCCGTCCCGAACGTAACTTTTCGGTACGGGCGGGCTTTCGCAGTTTTGCTTTAAGCTTATTTTCAGTAATTTAGCCCTGTATGGTTCATTTTTTAATCTAAACTTCAAATTTTTATGCGCGCCATTTGGAAGGGACATATCCAATTTTCGCTTGTAACCATTCCTGTCAGGATCTATAACGCTATAGATTCCACTGAAAGCATCAGCTTCAACCTGCTGTCAAAAGAAGGTCATAACCCTGTTGGGTATGACAAAAAGGATAAGGTTACAGGTCAGACCCTTAAAACCGAAGACATCGTGAAAGGGTATCAGTACGAACCAGGTCAGTTCGTGATCATCGAACAGGAGGATTTTGACAAAGTAAAGCTCAAAAGTGAGAAAGTCATTGAGATCCAAGGCTTTGTAAACGCTTCTGAGGTTCCCGCTACGTTGTTTGAAGCCCCCTATTATATCGGGCCGGATGGCGACGTTGCCGCGAAAACTTACGGTTTGCTCAGCGAAACCCTCAGGCAAGCCAATATGCTTGGTGTTGGCAAAGTGGTATTGCGCGACCGGGAGATTCCATTGTTATTGGCACCTTACGAAAAGGGAATTGTGATGTACCGTCTGCGTTATCCCAATGAAGTGAGAAGTATTAACGAAGTGCCGATGCTCTCGCAGGTGAAGGCAGACAAAGACCAGTTGAAGCTCGCCAAAACACTGGTTGATTCCATGATGGTTAAATTTGCGGATATCGAAATGAAGGATCATTATACTGCAGCCTTAAAGCAGATCATTGATGCAAAAGTAGCCGGCAAAGAAGTTGTTATGGTTGCTGAAGAAGCTCCGGAAGTTGTAGATATTATGACTGCGCTTAAGGCCAGTATCGATGCTGCGAAGAAGAAACCTATGGAAAAAGCCAAAGGTGAAACTGCAAAAAAAGCAAAGGCCGAGAAGGAACAAAAACAAACAAAAACTTCCAGGCGCAAAGCGAGCTGATGCATGGAATTTGAAGGTGTGGAGTATCGACCATAAACCCTGAACTCATCGGATACTCCTATCACTCAACAGATCAGCGATTTATAAGAATGCACCAAACATTCATCGCTTTAACGTTTAACAAGTAGTGAAGAAAACGTTAATTTTGTAACGATGGCCAAGATCATTCAGTTTCCGCTCAATCCTGCTCCGGAGAAATTCGGATTGCAGCGGGCTCGTCAAAAGAAAGGCAAGGAGGGAGGAAAAGCCAGCCAGCTGAATCTTTTTACCGGCGGTAAGGTAATCAGGCTTAACCAACTTTCGGTTTTTGAAGAAGCGCTTTTTCTCGATGAACAAGGTCAGGTGAAACAGGCCCGCCAGTTTTATCAGAAAGCGATTGAAAAAGGCGATTGTGCAGCCGACGCTTATTGTAATTTGGGAATTATTGAATCACAGGAAGGCAATTACCCCAAAGCGATTGATTGCTTTACCCTATGTCTGAAGCAAAATCCGCGGCATTACGAAGCGCATTACAATCTCGCGAATCTGTATGCGGAAGTTGGCAACCACGGGCTGGCAAAAGTTCATTATGGTATTGCCATAGAACTTGAACCCGACTTCCCTAATAGTTATTTCAACCTTGGCCTCACGCTGGCTCTTATAAGAGAATACAAGGAAGCCGTGCAATATCTCAAAAAATACAGGGACCTCGCTCCTGCAGCGGAACATCAGCAAACTGATGACCTGATCTACAAATTATCCACTACTTTGTCTTAATCGGCTATTAGCCTTTGGCTGTTGGCAAATGCATCCACGCACTTGCCTGCCCGGTTGTTGACTGTTCATGAATTTTAGCGACCGACGTGATGTCTAACAGCTGCGGCCGCGTTCGATATCAGGGTTGGGGGTTGCGAGGCGAAAATCCGCGTTGCTAATTCCAAATCCTTAAGGGATTTTTCACTTATAAGATAAGCTCGCTCCAGAGCTTACGGCTTAAAGCTTACTGCTTACCGCTCCTATTGCTCACCAGTCGCTAATTGCCGCTTGTAAAAGGCTGATTTTTAAAAGGCTATGGGCTTTTTATTATCTTAATACTATAATGAAACTAACCCCTGAAGAATATGGAAATTCTCATACCACTTTCGTTTTTGCTTCTTCAGTTAGGCCTTATCTTTTTTTGCTACCTGACGAAAACCTCCGTCTTAAAGTTGCGGTGACATCATTACTATCACGAAAGAAATAATCGACACGACAAATCCGTACATGAAAATGTTGTACGCAATCCTGAGGAATTTATATTTCTTTCCCAACACTTTACCGAGGTAATAAATATCTTTTATCAGGCTGCCATAGAGATAGTCGGCATCTTTCATCATTTGCTTCATACTCCATTCATAGTCTTCGACATTCATTCCGTGAAAATTTCCGAAGAATAAAAGATTTGTTTTTTTATTCTTGACGTCATCGCGGGTAAACCTGCCGGCTGAGACATTTGGTCGTGTAGCGAGGATGGCAAATACAATGGTTGCAAGACAAACCGATACCAGCATAATTGTGGGAATAACCAAACGCGGATCTTCCTCCAGCCTTCTTATCAATACGGAAACCACCACCGATAAAATAATGGAATTGATAGTGATCAGAATGTTTGCCTTGTTATCGGCCATCTGACTTAGCATCAGGTGATTGCTTGATGTCGTTCGAAACATCGTCTCTATTCCACGGTCGGGTCTCAGCACCCTTTCCTTTTCTAGTTTCGCACGCACCTTCACCAACTCATCCTCGAGTTTGTGATATTTTTTTTCGCTTATCTCGGGCATAAGAAGTTTACGGATCTTTTTAATATTCCTTTTTTTACCTTCCTGAAGAATGGTTTGACCATATGGCGTTTGGTACCTGTGGTTCTCCAGGAATTCAAGATTTTGCTGCAACCATTCTTTATCAGTCAGCGATCTCTTCCCTACTTTTTCCCATTCTTCCCGAAGTTTATCAGATTGCTCTGTGCATTCCTCAGTGGAAAGGTGAAACAGGTCAGCATCACAAACAACTTTGCTAACAATAGACCTGGGTTGTTGAGGAACTTTGGTGGAGAGTATTGCTTCGGTAACCTCCAGTACTTTGCGGTGCGCAGCGCCCCATGAGAGCAGAAGCTCCTTACTTTTCCCGGCGGCCTTTTTTTCGTGATCACCTTCCCCGTCAATGTATCCGACATCGTGAAGCCACGACGCGATAATAGCCGATTCCATCTCGTCTTCCGTAAGATCAATGCGATCTCCTATTTGCCCGGCGGCGGCCACCACACCCCGGGTATGGGCAAGGTTGTGGAAAGGCCTGTTTTCAAAAGCCCGGTCTTTGAAAACGTTTTCTGCAAAAGTGCGGGCTTTCCTGATCAATTCGGATTCCATAACAAGATTAAAGATAGAGAATTCCGGCAGTCTCGAAAACAGGTTTGAAAAGTCTGTCCAGGGAACTCTAACATTTGGGGGTGCTATTGGCCCCTGGCTGATGGCGCCAGGTTATCATACCGATCACTGAGATTGATCCAGCCAAATAGGACTCAAAAACTTTTTATTTGCACTTACCCACTTAAAACTTTTAACGTATAACAGATGATACATCATAAACACAAGCTAAATGAACGTGTAAACCTCTTATCTTAGCCGATGCCCCATGGTTCGAATATTAACAACAATTTGTCTTTCATTTTTCTTATCCCCCGTTCTTGCGCAGGGCGGCGAGGATGATGTAGTACATACCTTATTTCTGGTGGGGGATGCAGGTGAACCTTATGTGAAAGATAGTCCTTTCGGGGAAGCCCTTTCCGAAAAGATACGGTTAGCGAGAGGAAATTCAACTGTGCTTTTTTTGGGCGATAACGTATACCCGAGGGGCCTTCCGGATAAAAAATCCCCGAACTACGAGCTCGCAGAATCGTCACTACAAACACAAGTGGGGTTCATTCATGGACTGGATGCAACAGGCATTTTTATTCCTGGCAACCACGACTGGCAACAATGGGGCAGGAGGGGACTGGAATACCTTAGAAATCAACAGCAATGGATTGACTCCCTGAAAGACCATCGCATTACTTTACTTCCTCAGAACGGATGCCCGGGTCCTGTTCAGGTTTCGCTGGGCGATAAATCCGTGCTGGTAATCCTCGATACGCAATGGTTCCTTCACCAGTGGGATAAACCGAAGGACACAGAATTGTGTAATGCAACCACCACATCTGAAGTATTGACGATGGTGGAGGATATTTTCCGCAGCAATCCAGGCAAACGGATCATTATCGCCGCACACCATCCTTTGATAACGTATGGGGAGCACGGAGGAATTTATACCTGGAAAGCTCATATATTTCCACTGGAGGAAATCACTAAATATCTATATATACCCTTACCTGTTGTGGGATCGATTTATCCACTCTACCGAAGATGGTTTGGCCATATCCAGGACACGGCGCATCCCGTGTACAAGGAATTCGGCAAAGCTTTGCAACGCATCATGGCGCAATATCCCGGGTTGCTTTATGTTTCGGGCCATGAGCATGCACTCCAATATATTGTTAAAGACAGCACCCATTATATTGTGAGTGGTTCCGCAGCGAAAACCGAATATGTCAAACAAAAAGGTGACGCGATCTTTGCCAAAGACATCAATGGATTTGCCCGGGTTTCGATTCACAAGGCTGGCGGACTTTTCATTACCTTTTTTCAGGTGGACGAAAAATATCCGGAAGGAAAGGAGGTCTTTTCCAGAAGCATCCCCGCCGTTCCTCTGATTAAATCTGAAGCCCTGCAGGCTATCGATTTTAAAGAAGAATTTGTCCGCGTAAAGGCCAGCGATCAGTATGAGGCAGGCAAACTGAAGCAAACATTGCTGGGGAAAAATTACCGGTCGGCATGGGCACAGGAAATAAAGGTGCCGGTTTTTGATCTGGGAAGTGAAAAGGGTGGATTAAGAATTCTCCAAAAAGGAGGCGGGCAGCAAACGCTGTCTCTGCGGTTAACGGATTCAAAAGGCCATGAATACGTACTTCGTTCAGTAGAAAAATATCCGGAGGCAGCGATCCCCGAGATGCTGCGCGAGACGTTTGCCCAGGATCTGGTTCAGGACCAGATCTCCGCCGCACATCCTTACGCAGCTCTGGTGGTTGCGCCCATGGCTGGGGCAGTTGGGTTATATCACACAAATCCCCGACTGGTCTACATTCCTGATGATCCGCGGTTTGGCGAGTACCGGAAAACTTTTGCAAACACGCTCGCCCTTTTCGAAGAACGTCCTGATGAGGACTGGTCTGAATCACTTTTTTTTGGAAATTCTGAAAAGATTATCAGCACACGAAAAGTGCTGGAAAAACTTGCAGATGACAACGACAACCAGGTTGATGAAAAATTTGTACTGCTAAACCGTTTGTTCGATCTCATCATCGGCGATTGGGACCGCCACGATGATCAGTGGCGATGGGCCACCATCGAAGATAAAAAGGATGACGTATACAGACCCATTCCACGAGATCGGGACCAGACTTTTTTTGTCAATGAGGGAATCCTGGGAAAAATATGGAGCAGGCGCTGGGCCCTACCCAAGTTTGAAGGATTTGATGAAGATATCCGCTGGCCTTCAGGATTATCATTCAATGCAAGGCATTTTGATCGAAGCTTTCTCACCGGGTTATCAAAGGAAAAATGGATAAAAATTGCAGAGGATCTGAAAAAAGATCTCACGGATGAAGTGATTGAATCCTCTATCCGCCAATGGCCCGTGGAGATCTTTGAACTACACGGTGCGAGGATTATTCAGAATCTGAAAATCCGGAGAGATAATATTGTCGGCAAAGCCGTATCGCATTATGAGTTCCTGGCAAGGAAAGTTGATATTACCGGGTCGGATAAAACCGAAGCCTTTGAAGTTGAAAGGTTGCCGCATGGTGACCTGCAGGTTAAAGTTTATAAAATAACAAAGGAAGGCGTAAGGGGGAAAAAACTTTTCGACCGCATTTTCAACAAGAGAGAAACAAAGGAGATCAGGTTGTATGGCCTGAAGGGCGAAGATATCTTTGAAGTATCGGGTTCATCAAAAAAGTCAATACGGGTAAGAATAATTGGCGGAGAAGATAACGATGTGCTCGTGGATAGTTCACGCGTAAGTGGTCCTGGTAAAGAAACTATTTTCTACGATCAGACTGGTCAGGGTAAATTTCAATCGGTTGGTGAAGTAAGGGACAGGCGGGCACCACATGCTTCAGTAAACGAATACAACCGCACATCGTTTGAATATGATCGTTTAGCCCCGCTCGTATTTGGAAATTACAATCCCGATGATGGCGTTTTCTTAGGTGCGGGTTTTTTGTTTCTTAAGCATGGATTCCGGAAGCAACCCTTCAGCCAACGTCATATGTTCATGGTAAATATTGCGCCACTGACACAATCTTATAATTTCCGCTACCAGGGAAAATTCACCGATGTTATCGGTCAATGGGATCTGGAACTGATGGGGGATGTTAAAGCTCCGAATTACGTTAACAATTTTTTTGGAATGGGTAATGAGTCTGTGTTTAATGATGACATAGATGACGAGCCAGGGGTAAATGTTGACGAGCAGATTCAATATTACCGTTATCGTTTTAAGGAAATCACCGTATATCCTTCCCTGTCCCGCGCGCTGGGAAGTTGGGGTAACTTTAAATTTGGTCCCATGATTCAGCGGTTTAAGATGGAAGAACCGAAACCCGGGCAGGACCGGTTCATTGAAGTCTATTCCAACAGCCTTCCGGTCAGCATTTTTGACGAACCCAATACTTTTGGAGGACTTGCCTGGCAATTTGACATCGTGAACCGGGATGTTGAATTGTATACCCAACGGGGCTCAATCGTTACGATTGCCGGAAAAAATATGGCTGGCCTCGACCAGGCAAAGAATTTTTCATCTTACGAAGGTTCATTGGCTTTTTTCCATTCTTTCCGGGAAAGGTCAAGGGTGGTGTTTGCTGTCCGCGTTGGGGGCGGATTCAACCGCGGCACTTACCCGTTTTACCAGGCCCAGGTACTGGGGGGAAAAACAGAAGTGAGGGGTTTTCGAAAAACGCGTTTTTATGGTGACAGTAAAATGTATGCGAATTTTGAGGTGAGAATCCGACTGTTGAGTTTCCGTTCGTATTTATTTCCCGCCTCATTTGGAATGCTCGGATTTCACGATGTGGGAAGAATATGGTACAAAAACGAAAACGGGATCGATCCCTCCGCCACCGATGGAAGATCCGATGTCTGGCATAAAGGATGGGGTGGAGGTTTATGGTTTACCCCATTCAATCTCACTATCCTTTCTGCGGAAGTGGGCCACTCGGATGAAGGTACCCTCGGATACGTGCGTCTGGGCTTTTTCTTCTAACCTCAGCTTGATATTTTCATTGGACGGGATTTTTTTTCACTTAGCGGCAAAAAGGTGAACCTGTGACTGTTGCGAACTTTTGATCGTTTCATCACCTTGAAGTGCCGGTTGCGGAACAATATTTTTATTGTGACCCGTGAACTCTAACAAGTAGGTTACAGTAATGAAAAAAATTGTTGGTCTGTGGGTACTGTACCTGGGTACAGGTTTGTGCGCATTTTCACAGGTAGATACATCCTATATTTATAAACAAGGCATGCCTTACGGCACGTTGGATTTGCGTCTCGCAAAATCTCCGACGCGATACTATTACCTTCAGGAAGGCATCACCTCCAGTTATCGCGAAAGCTCTCCGGGGGTAAAAACCAACACCTATGCCAGTATGACCACCTGGAACACCAGCGCATACGGGCAAGGCAACCTCAGGGAGGTAAATGGAAGTATCGATAATTTTGTCATGAATTACAGGCTTCTGAAGCCCCAAAACTACAACGCCTCCTATTCACCCGGCTATCCCATTATAGTCATGATTCACGGCGGAGGCGAGGCCGCCAACTGTTGGATTGATGCCCGTTGCGCTTGGGCCACAGCTAGTTACAGTCCGGTTACCAATAGCCCTCCGGCTCCTACAGATCCAACGCACAAATTGTTAAACAACGATCGCAACTTGTTGCACGGAGGTGCTCAGCACCTCACCGCTGTAAATCTTGCTGGCCCGAAACTTCCCAATGATCCGACACTTTCCACTAAGGCCTTTCCCGGGTTTGTTTTATTTCCGCAAAGTCTGAACGGATGGGGGCCGCACACGACAGTAGAAGATGCTATCCGGATCCTGAGATTGATCATCAAAAAATATAACATTGATGAAAGCAGGGTATACATCCATGGGCTTTCCAATGGAGGAGGCGGTGTTTACCAGGCATTAAAAAGGGCCCCGTGGTTGTTTGCGGCTGCATTACCCATGTCGGCGGTTAATGACGGAGGAATAATAAATCAGGGTCAGGTACCCGAAGTTGTCAAACTTCCGTTGTGGGTATTTCAGGGTGGCCAGGATAACAACCCGACACCTGGAAGAACTTATAATTATGTGAGACATTTCCGCGACGCAGGAGGAAATGTCCGCTATTATTTATATTCTAACCTCGGTCATGGTACGTGGAATACGGCATACCGCGAACCTGATTTTTTTTCGTGGATTTTGGAAAAGCGAAAGTACAATCCCCATATATATTATGGAGACCCCATTATCTGCAATACCACTCAGGCAGGAGTGCGCATGGGTTTTTCAAAAGGATTTTTTGCCTATCAATGGCAACGGGATGGCCAGATTATCCCGGAGGAGATCAGCGCGGAGTTTACTGCGAATACTCCGGGAACTTATCGCGGGCGTTTCAGCAGGAAACCAAATCCTTCAGAGAGCGATTGGGAACGTTGGTCGGATCCAATCGTTGTCAGCGAAATGTACCCGGAAAAACCTTCCCTTGAAGTAATCGGAACTGCTCATCTGCGCGGTCCCGGACTGGCAAGCACCGATGTCAACAACGCGGCAAAACTCAGATCGGCAGACTCAGCTGAACTTTATAACTGGTATAAAAATGGAGTTCCTATAAACTTTCCCGGAACGGATGTAGACGATACTGTGCAGTTAGCAACATTTACCAGCGCTTTCTCCGGGGGTAACGGGGCCTATACTCTCGTCCATAAAAATTCAAATTGTCCCAGTCCGCCTTCTGATCCTGTCAACGTATTTTTTAATAATTCTTCGCCGCTAAATATTACCCTCAATGCCGACGCGATCGGATTTAAGGGCAAGGTTACCGCTTCCAGTATTTTTCTCAGCTGGAATGATATCTCCAATCTCGAAACGGGTTACGAGTTATGGCGACGAAGGGCAGGAACTCCTGATTTTCAGTTTGTAATTAAGACCGCGGAAGATGCTGTTTCTTATCAGGATATGAATCTCGATCCCGCTACCACCTACGACTATAAATTGAGAGCGGTGAATAACTCCGGCCGTTCGAACTATGTTCCATCCAACGAGATCTCGGTAAATTACACATTTACAACCCGTGCCGATTACAAATCTCCACCTCCGCCGCAAGATCTTATGGTGGTTACCAATACTTTAAATTCCATAACATTTTCGTGGACAGCCGCGAAGGATGAAAGCAGCGTAAAAGAATATTATCTCTATTACAACAACGATTCAATAAGCACAGGAAGCAAGGCAACTACCTACACGCTAACCGGGCTTACTCAAAATACCGCGTATTCCGCGAAAGTGAAAGCTCTTGATTTTGGAAATCATTTCTCACAGCCTTCCAATCAGATCATTGCAACTACCTATTTGTCGGGACTTGTTTACAAACACAGCACCGGCGCCTGGGAAAGCCTGGATGACTCTGCTATGGTGGCGACATGGCACAGTCCTGAATTCACAGGTACAGTTACCAATTTTACCCTTCAACCCCGAACCCAGGAGGATTATTTTAATTTTCAGTTTACTGGATACCTCAATATCGATACGGAGGGAACTTATTATTTTAATCTCACCTCCAGCGATGGAAGCCGTCTCATAATCGACGGCGTTGTGATCATAAACAATGATGGAAGGCATGGAACTAAAACCATCGAGAGCCAGGCAGTATTTTTAACTGCGGGACCTCATCAAATAGAAGTTCAATATTTTGATGATATAGGCGTGCACACATTAAACGTCAGGTATAAGGGTCCAGGCATAGGCGATGGAGTGAATTTTATTGCGATTCCTGATGCTGCTTTGCGAAGCGGTACTTATATTCCGCCAGCGTCTCCTGCAGCACCTTCGGGGTTAACATCCGACGGTGTGGGTATGGAACGAGTCGACCTTGCCTGGGTATTTGCAGACGATGCGCAAACGGATTACGAGGTTTATCGCAGTCTCACCGCCACAGGTCCTTTTGAGATTGTGGCCCGCGCTGAAGATATGTTCGCTATTGATTCCATTGCGCTGATTCCGGGGACATTGTATTATTATGCGGTGAAGGCCGTGAATAACAACGGGTCTTCCGCGTATTCCAACGTAACGTCATCCTCTACTGCGGCCGATAACGTGCCACCTACTGTTCCATTGGACCTGATGATCGCAAGCAAAACTATTACAAACCTGGCATTCACATGGGCGCCTTCTTCCGATAATGTCGGCGTCACCGGTTACGAAATTTTTTCAGGAAACGAACTGATCGGCACATCCGACATGCAAGCTTTTACGGTGGAGAATCTCGCTCCGAATACACAATATTTCTTTACTGTCAAGGCGGTGGATGCCAGTGGAAACAGGTCGACAGCTTCTGAACAACTCGGCTTAGTCACGAATATTTCGAATATCTTTTATTCCCTGGCTTCCGGGAACTTAAATGAGGTTTCAACCTGGCGCCGCAGCCAGCATGGTTCTGGTGAAGCTCCCCTCAATTTCGCTGACAATGGCCAGTACTTTGTGGTTTCGAACCGCACGACCACTTCGCTGGGTGGAACCTGGAGCATTGGAGGATCATCGTCGCGTGTCATCGTTCCTGCGGGAGTGACACTCACAGTTGATCAACCTTTCTCTGCAAATGTTGAATTGCAGGGAAATGCAGTGCTGAATTTAAATCACGCAACAGCGCCCAACCTGGTAAAATTGTCGTCAGAGTCTACCGTTAATTTTAACAGTCATCCAACCATCCGGGGAAATATCTACGGAAATGTTATTTTGTCTGGTAGTGTAGCCAAAACGTTCGATCCGGACACCACCACTATACTCGGAAACCTTACGGTGAATGAAGGCCTGGTTCTGAAGGGATCACCCCATAACAGTTCCGTTATTCGTCTTTCAGGAAATCTTACCCTGAACGGCAGCCGTCCCATTACTGCGGCAGACAATGCGATAGACCTGAGCTTTGCAGCAGTCACTGCCCAATCGATAATAACAGGCGGAGATATTTCCCTTTACCGGATCAGCACGGGCCCGGGTAAGACCCTGAGTGTTGTGAATCCTTCCGGGACAGCCATCAAAATTAATCTAGGGTCATTAAAAGGGGGTGGATTAGTATTGGCAAACGGCTCCATCCTGAACATCAACAATCATGACCTGATCGTGAACGAGGCCGGTGTGATCAACCCAGCTCAGCAAACAGGAAGTATTAACGCCAATGGTGGAAACCTGATGATCAACTCTGCAAGCGGCTCCAATTCCTACTTATATTTTGATCCTGCCCGCCACCTTGTAAACCGGTTTACCATTAATCTGACCGGTTTGGGAAATGTTACCGTGAGGTCGCCTTTGAATGTAGCTGATGGTATAAAGATTAAAGACGGAACGCTGGCTTCAGAAAGTGATATAACATTGCTTGCCTCTGCGGAAAAAACTGCCGTGATCTACCAGATTGAAGACACAGGAAAAATCTCTGGTGAAATTATCGTTCAAAAGCGACTGGCCCCAAAGGGAACGGTTTATCATTATCTGTCTTCTCCCGTGACGCCAGTGACAGTTTCGGAATGGCAGGCATCGTTTCCGATCACGGGGGCTTTCACCGGGGCTTCAACCGGCGAAGGATTATCTGCTTCCCCTTCCTTGTTTTACTACAGGCAAAGCACAGGAGGATGGATGGCTTATCCGCCTTCGGGGGGGTCAAATACGGCACCAATTGAAAAAGGGTTGGGTTACGCAGCATTGTTGCGCAATAGCACGGTGGCGGTCACTCTCAACGTAAAAGGTAATCCTTATCAGGGAAGTGTGTCGTTCGCGCTCGCGGCAGGAACCCCGGGAGTATCAAACAATAGCTGGAACCTCGTCGGAAACCCCTATGCTTCTCCTGTGTTATGGAATAATGAGCAAGGCGGCTGGACCAGATCGGGCGTAAACAACGTTGTGGCTGTACGCAACAATACAACAGTTAACGGGCAGGTCCGCAGCCAGGTATCGTATTACGACCTGAGTCTGGGTGGAGGTGTAATTCCCGCGGGTCAGGCATTCTGGGTCAAAACGTTTACGGCAACGCCTGCGCTTTCTCTTCAGGAATCAGCCAAGTCGGATCCCGATGTACAAAATCCTGTAACACCTTCTGCAAAACACCTGGTAGTAAATCTCAAACAGGGGGAAGTGAGTGATCCTGCTTATATTTTATTCACCGTTGAAGGAACCGATGGCTATGATCCGCAATACGACGGAAGAAAATTACCGAACTACGGTATGTTTAACTTCTCAACAATTACCGCAGATACCGTGCCGCTGGCTATGAATAATGTCACGAACGAATTTTGCTCGAAAACAATAAACCTTAATGTGGCCAATGTTGCACCTGGCTCTTATTCATTTGCTTTTTCGAATTTACAGTCCTTACCGGACATCGGTGAGATCGTGCTGGTCGATCATTTTACCAGTTCAAGCACAACGATCACCGGCGCGGATTATGCCTTTGCTGTTACCTCGGATCCGAGTTCTTTTGGCCGCAGCCGCTTTGCACTGACTTTCACAAAACAAAAACTCGATACCGCTACCCCGCAAATTACGGCAGCGGATGTATGTGCACCGGATCCTGGTTATGTAACTGTTTTGCATGCTCAAAACGGAGTTTCCTATCAGGTAGTTAATCAGGCTGGAAAGATCATTTCCGGCCTCGTGACCAGCAACGGTGAGACTATTGAGCTGGAGATACTTCCGGGAGAACTTTCGGCGGGTGCAAATAAGGTTAGGATCACTGCAGGATTTGCGGGTTGTGAACGCCAGACCTTTCCGGGTGAGTTTACGCTGAATTTTATTTCGGAACTTACTGCCACCACAGACGCAGATATTTCCATCTGTGAAGGCACAGACGTAACGCTCGAAGCTTCCGGTGCTCCGCAGGATGGGTTCTACAAGTGGTTCGACGGCAATGGAGTGTTGATTCCAGGTGCCACTTCAAACACCTTACTGGTATCGGATGTTTTAACAGAAACAGTTTACTATGTCGCAGTCGCACATCCAAATGGTTGTGAAAGTGAACTCACAGGAATTCATATTTACGCCGACACTCTTGGTATGCCCGCGATCCAGATCAAAGATGACACGCTTTATACGGAAGTGGTCGGATACTACCAATGGAAAAAAGACGGGGCCGACATTACAGGAGCAACCCTCCATTACTATGTTCCTTCCGAAAGCGGAAGCTATTCCGTGGTGGCATCCAATGGGGGATGTTATAAGGAATCGGACCCTTATGTTTTTGGCATTCCCGATGATGGTGATCCTGATGACGGAGATCCTGATGGCGGAGATCCGGACGATGGTGATCCTGTTACGGGTATCGATAATAGTTATAACGGCGAGTTTGTGCTAAATATTTATCCTGTTCCGTCCAGTGGGCACACTATCAACGTGTTGCTGCGATCAGCCAGGACAGAACCTGTATTGATTGAAGTAATTGATATGATGGGCAGGTTGCATTTCAGCAGTGAGATCGAGGCAGGGGTTCTGAGTGGTGGGATCAGAATTGTGCCTTATGCTCCGTTATACAATGGAATTTATTTCATTCGTGCAACCCAGGCGGATATTAAGGCAAGGAAGAAAATAATTGTGAAGGATTAGTCGTTGTGAATAGTGAATGGTGAATGGGTGCGTGCGTCTCGAAGCGGGTAGATCCGTTCATATTTATCCTCATTAGTCATTCAGCGTCGTTCGCTCGAAGTCGTAATTCATGTGGGAGCTATTTCTGCGGACCATGATCTTGACGCCAAGCCACTTTCCGTCAGCACTCATGGGTTGATAACCGCTGTCGATCTTTGTGATGGTACCCTGATATTGGGCACCGCCACTGCAGATGACCGTCACAACACTTTCTTCCGACATTCCGCTTATCTCCACATTGCCCCGCGGCATCATCGCTTCTGCCTGCGACCCGGATAAAAACTTAATTACCTGCGCTTCGTCTGAAATAAAAAGTATCTGCATGTGTTAAGAACAATTTAAGTCTGATCTCATTGCAAAAGATGCTCCCAAAGGACATCGGCTACTGATCGCTGATTTTTTAAACGACAACAGGTTTTCTTCCCAGGTCTTTTAGAAGTTTGGCATGGCCATATAATGCGCCCGCGAAAGTTCGCGAACTCTTATAAGGTAAGTTAAATTCTTTGGCAGTGTCGCGCACAATACCAGCGATCTTGCGGTAGTGCACATGACAAATGTTAGGAAACAAGTGGTGTTCAATCTGAAAATTCAAACCTCCGACATACCACGAGAACCATCTGCTTTCATTGCCGAAGTTTGTGGTGGTATGAAGCTGGTGAATTGCCCAGTTGTTTTCGAGGGCATTGTTTTCATCCGGCAATGGAAATTCTGTTCCATCAATTACGTGGGCAGGCTGAAAGATAATAGCCAGTATGAAGCCTGCGATATAGTGCATAATAAAAATACCAATGAGTATTTGCCACCATAACAACGGTGTAAATAACAGCGGAATAAGAAATATGTAACCGATATAGATCAATTTTGTAAACACCAGGATGCCCCACTCATGTTTGATATTGGCTTTTTGTTTTTTCGCAATCCCATCATTGTCGTAGCGGATAATCCGGACGAAGTCCTTGATAAAAAGCCACACTATAGTCATTAACCCGTAAAGAAACCAGGCGTAGATGAACTGAAATTTATGCAGTTTTTTCCAGGCGGAATGTGGTGTCATGCGCAGCACACCTCTTGGACTTATATCCTCGTCGTGATCGTGCACGTTTGTATAGGTATGATGCAAAACGTTATGCTGAATCTTCCAGTTAAAGGCATTGGCGCCGACCAGGTTCAAAGAATATCCCATAAGGGTATTGATCCATGGTTTATCAGAATATGCGCCATGGTTTGCATCGTGCATTACTGAAAGGCCAATGCCTGCAAGTCCAAGCCCCATCAGCAACACAAGTAGCAACAGCAGCCAGGTACTGGTGATCAGTCCGGACATAATGAATGCATAAGGACCGAAATAAAGGGCAAACATAAAAATGGATTTAAGGACCATCTCCAGATTACCGTGACGCTTTATGTTGTTGTTTTTAAAATGTTCGCTCACTCTTTTCTGCAGCGTGGCAAAAAAATCCTTTCGGGTGTGGGCGAACGTTAAAGTTTGTGGTTGTACCATCAATAAATTTTACGCGTTAATAATTAATAATTGGCAGGGCGGCGGTTGAAACCTGATCTCCTGAAAGGAGTAGTATACCTTTTCTTCATACCACCTGCCTTTGGTGCTGAGGGCTGTGAAGCGGAAACGGCAGAAACATACGGGTGACCTTCCACTACCTGAATGGCAGTTTTCGATATTTTCCGGATGTCTTTGAGTTGATCCCTTTCTGCTGAATCGCAAAAAGTTAACGCCTCGCCTTTGGCTCCGGCCCGACCTGTCCTGCCTATGCGGTGCACATAAGTTTCCGCACAATCAGGAAGCTCAAAGTTTATCACGTAAGGAAGGTCGCGAACGTCGAGGCCGCGTGCTGCGATATCTGTTGCAACCAACACCCTTGTGGTTCTCTTTTTAAAATTGCTCAGCGCGCGCTGCCTGGCTCCCTGGGATTTGTTACCATGAAAAGCCTCCGCCATAATGCCAGCGCGGTTGAGATCGAGGGCCACCTTATCGGCGCCGTGCTTTGTGCGTGTGAATACCAGCACGTTCTCCATATCCTTGTCATGGATGATGTGCTGCAATAAAGCCCGCTTATTTGTTTTTTCAACAAAATATACTGACTGGTCGATATTCACAGCCGTAGGCGACTCAGGCGTTACCGCAACGCGCACCGGATCTCTAAGTATGCTGTTGACAAGATGCTGGACTTCTTCTGGCATGGTTGCCGAAAAGAAAATCGTTTGCCGTTTTGCCGGGACCCTTGACAGGATCTTGCGGATATCGTTAATGAACCCCATGTCAAGCATCCGGTCGGCTTCATCCAAAACCAGATATTGAATATGCTGAAGGTGAATGTGACCCTGGATCACAAGATCCAGTAAACGGCCAGGAGTGGCGATCAATACATCAACTCCCTGGCGAAGCGCCTGGGTCTGCTGATATTGGGAAACACCACCGTAGATGGCAGTGTGCCTGATACCAGTATGCTTTCCATATGTGCCGAAACTTTCGGCGACCTGAATCGCTAATTCGCGGGTAGGAGCAAGCACGAGGGCCCGCACCACTCTTGATTTTTGAGTTAAACGTTGCTGGTACAACATCTGAATAATGGGCAACGCAAAAGCTGCGGTTTTACCCGTGCCTGTTTGAGCACACCCTAAAAGGTCCCGCTGCTGTAGGATGTGCGGTATCGCCTGTTCCTGAACCGGCGTCGCTGTGGTGTAACCAGATGTTTTTAAGGCCTTGATTAAAGGCTCAATGAGATTTAAATGTTCGAATGACAATTTTATGATTGTTTATGAGAAAATTCGCGATCAGCACATTGCTGGTCAGTCTTGCTTTTTATCAAAAGGGACTTGATTAAGCGTTTTAATGAGGAATCAGTCGGTAATAAAGCGTATACCTGACAAAGATACCGCTTTTTTCGAAGTAAGCTAACGGGTAAACCAGCACCTGATCCGTTTAGTTCCGGGTGGTATTGATGAAGATTCGACCGCAGTCTGAATGCCGGGATTTGTAATTAAATAAAGCCAGATATCTGCCGTGGAATAAATACCCCAACCCTTAATGCTTCTCGATAGGGGACCTTTTTGAAAATGTAAAAATTGAAGTCAGGTCGTTGACGAGCTTCTCGAAACTATGTGGTTTAATGAGAAAATCCTCCGCTCCCAGTTTGTAGCATTCCCTGATCTCACGAGTGTCAGTTG
>JBBDXJ010000094.1:0-6498 GCA_040902445.1 Cyclobacteriaceae bacterium
CGGTGAGGAAGCCGCTCGGCAAGTAACACGTACTCGTGATCCAGCATCTGTATCAGGCGGTCTTCACATACATAGCGTTCGCACACGCCGTAGATGGCGTCGCTGAATTTCATATCGTATGCCGAGATGGTTTTGGCAATCGTACCCGAAGCTCCACCTACCTTGAAAAAGTTTGCTGCTACCTCCTGGCCCGCACCGATTTCAGCAAAGGATCCATATATGGCCTTGCTTAAATTGATACGAAGCGCTTTCTCCTGACTGGTAAGTTTCCTGTATTCATCCATAAGCAATCTGATAGCGCATTCAATTTAACGATTTGAATTTACTTCAGGTTTAACCCGACATACTTTTTAAATCGTTAACACCCTTCTGCTATAATAATTATACCAGTTTCAACCGATTTCCGGGGAGAATAGTTTAAAATCACCCGGCAGTCGGCGAGTTACTGACAAAGATACTTTTGGAATTGTTCAAATTACCTTGAGCATCAGGTATTTGGATGCCGCTGGAGGTCAAATGGTGACCAGGAGGTCGTATGTTTTTTACTTCGTTATTGAATTCCCGCTTTTGGTTCAGGTAATGGAAGAATAATCACAGGGAAAACCGTTCTTTGGCTTCTATCTTTATTTCCTCCCAGTCATCGGGCGGGGGTGGTGTGCCTTTCTTTTCAAAAACCTGCAACAACCATTTCACCATTTCTTTTTTAAGACCGAATTTTTTCACTGCATCCTCGAAAAACTCTACTTCGTTTTTCGCGACCTTTTCGTCGGCATGGATCATCAACAACAGATCATAGATCAGGTTCATTTTGTCGTTGTGATTGTCAGGTATTATTACGGTGTGTTCTTCCCCACTTTCAATAATACTTTTAATTTGCCTGTCCTTCAGCCCATAGCGTCTCCCGATTTTAAACAATAGCTTTTCCTCTTTAGGATGCATCTTGCCATCGGCCTTCGCCAGTGCAAGAAGATTTTTTATATGATTCTTCTTATAAGACAGATACTGGTGTTCAAAAAATCCGATCATATATTAAATGTTAATCTTGGGCAGGAAGTCCTGTTGAATCGCAGGGACGCCCGCCCGAACTGACTTGCATAAAGATTACTTTAAAACGTTACCTAAATCTTTACATCAATTCTTATCAGTACGGTCGCGCGGGCGTCCCTACCACCCCCACACATCCTTCCCACGTTCTTATCTTTATACAACATTTGTCATTTAACATTGATTTCCACGCGGGCCTCTTCTTCTTTTAAAGCTCTTCTCAAGATCTTTCCCACATTGGTTTTTGGTAATTCTTTTTTGAATTCAACGTGTTTCGGAACCTTGTAATTGGTGAGATTTTCCCGGCAGAAATTCAATACTTCATTTTCAGTAAGGCTCTGATCCCGTTTCACAACAAACACTTTGATCACCTCACCTGATCTGCTGTCTGGCACGCCGATAGCGGCCACCTCGAGTATTTTTGGATGTCCGGCAAGAACATTTTCAATTTCGCTGGGAAAAACATTGAACCCCGATACCTTGATCATATCTTTTTTCCGGTCTACGATCTTAAAGAATCCTTCGTTATCCGTGCTGCCAATATCACCGGTCTTGAACCAACCTCCCGGATAAAATACGCCTGTATTATCCTGTTTCCAGTACCCGCTCATAACCTGTGGTCCACGCGCACAGATTTCCCCGGTTTCTCCCTGGGGAAGTTGGTTTCCGTTATCATCGAAGATAGCAACTTCAGTACTGGGCATCGGCATGCCTATCGTTCCGCTTTTGTGATTTCCGTCAAGAGGATTGCAACACAAGACCGGGGAAGTTTCGCTTAATCCATAACCTTCCAGCAATGGCTTGCCCGTTACTTCCTTCCAGCGCCTGGCTACGACATCCTGCACTGCCATTCCACCGCCGATGGCACCTTTTAAATGGGAGAAATCCAGATCCTTAAATGTCGGACTGTTTAACAATCCGTTAAATAAAGTATTCACCCCCGTCATGATCGTAAACTTGTGTTTGCGCAATTCCTTGCAGAATCCCTTCATATCACGGGGATTCGTGATGAGAACATTTTTTACTCCAGTACTGAACATCAGCAGCCCATTCACGGTAAGGGCAAAAATGTGATACATAGGTATGGCCGTAATAATTATATCTTCGCCGCCAGCATTTAAATAAGGGCTGAACCAATGCGTGATCATTGTATTGTGGGCAACGAGATTGCCATGGGAGAGCTGTGCTCCTTTCGACACGCCGGTAGTACCTCCTGTATATTGTAGAATTGCAATTTCATCATTCGTGACGGGGGGTTCATTCAGTGAGAACCCCTGACCTTTTTTTAGTACACCTTTAAATGACAAGGCGCCGGGGAGACTGTAGGCCGGCACCATTTTCTTGATCTTTTTCACTACAAAATTAACAAGGGCACCTTTCACACCGCCGAGCATATCCCCAAGTTCCGTGACAATCACATGTTTGATCTGTGTTTTGGAAATTATTTTTTCAAGGTTGCTGGCAAAGTTGGCCACGATCACGATAGCCAATGCTCCGGAATCCTTGAACTGGTGTTCCATTTCACGCGGCGTGTACAAAGGATTGGTGTTGACCACGATCAACCCCGCGCGAAGCGCTCCGAAAAAAGCGATGGGAAACTGGAGCAGGTTTGGCATCTGAATGGCGATGCGGTCGCCTTTTTTTAACCCGAGCTCCTGTTGCAGGTAAGCTGCAAAATCCCGGGAGAGTTTGTCAACCTGGGCGTACGTCAGGCGCACTCCCATGTTTTCAAAAGCAACCTGATGGCTGTACTTTTTACAACTTTGTTCAAAAAGGTCGACAACGGATTCATATTCGTAAAGCGCCACTTCCTGTGGAATACCTTTCGGATAATTTTTGAGCCAGGGAAACGATTTCATATGATCTGATTTTTGGATGGCGAGACTTTATCCGCGAAAGCAGTATTCTGTCTTTGCCTGATTTTAGTGAAAACACTTATCCAAAGCAAACGATTGTTTACCAGCAAATCAATACCTGAAAAATCAAAGTGGCCTAAAAAAAAAGAAACCCACCTATCGATCCCTATCGAAGAAGTGGGTTTAGCTCTGAATAACTCATTAACCTAAACTGAGCTGCTGTAGAGGGAGGGCTCGAACCTCCACGGGGAAGTTAGCTGCAGGACATAAGAAAACTTGTTAGTGGTCAACCCATTATCCTGCGTTTATCCTTTGGTCCCCACCCCCGAGACAGGAGGGTATGTCTGCCAAATTTCATCACCCTACAATTTTCCCGCCGGTCCGCTTGCGAGCCGACCAGCGGATTGCTGTAGGGGAAGGGTTCGAACCTCCACGGAGCGGTTAGGTTTAGCCGATAATCCCGAGCTCAATTCTGTTATTAAGATCGGGCACATCGGAAAACTTTTTTCCTTTACCTCCACCCCCGAGACCGGAGGGCTTGTCTGCCAATTTCAACACCCTACAATGTGCTGTTGATTATAAATTACGCAACAAAGTAACTACATTACTACTATACGCGACAATAAATCTTCTTAAATATGTTATATTTTTAATTTTTTTTCGTATTTTTAAATATAAGGTAAAATCGGATTTTAAATATGGCTGAAAATTTGAAAATTGATAATGTAGACCTTAAAATTTTGGAAATCCTCATGCAGGACGCCAAAAAACCATATACGGAGGTGGCAAAAAAAGCCTTCGTGTCAGGCGGCACGGTGCATGTCCGCATGAGTAAAATGGAGGAAGCAGGCATTGTTGAAAAAACCACCCTGAAAGTGAACTATGCTAAACTTGGGTACGACATCACTGCCTTTATCGGCATTTTCCTCCAAAAAAGCGCGTTGTACGAGCAGGTTATGACTGCCCTGAAGACCATCCCTGAAGTTACCAGCATCCACTACACGACAGGCAACTACAGTATGTTCGTGAAGATCCATTGCAAAGACACCAACCACCTGAAACTGGTGTTACACGATAAAATACAGCAGATCGAAGGGATTGAACGGACTGAAACCATGATCTCACTGGAAGAAAGTCTGGACAGAAGCCTCAATCTTACTTTATGATGTCTTCTGGCATCGATTCCGGGTTCCTGACAGTTAATACCGTCAAAAAGAACCTTTAAATCCACATTTTGTTATAGATTTGTATGTTAATTAAAATTAGTCTAAATAACGACGATGAGTAAAGACAACCAGGTTTTAGAGGAACTCACATCGAGAGAATACGAGCACGGTTGGACAACCAATATTGAGGCTGATTCGGCTCCAAAAGGCCTGAGCGAGGATATTGTCAGGTTTATTTCGGCTAAGAAGAATGAGCCGGAATGGCTACTGGAGTGGCGGTTGAGAGCCTACCGGCAGTGGGCGAAGATGAAGGAGCCCCGGTGGCCAAATGTGACCTACCCTCCCATCAATTATCAGGACATAATCTATTACTCCGCCCCAAAGCAGAGTGCGAAAGCCAAGAGTATGGAGGAAATCGATCCGGAGCTGATCAAGACTTTTGAAAAGCTGGGCATTTCCCTCACCGAACAAAAACGCCTTACAGGTATTGCGGTGGATGCCGTTATTGATAGCGTTTCCGTCGCCACTACATTTAAAGAAACGCTGGGCGAACTCGGGATCGTCTTCTGTTCTTTCGGCGAAGCCGTGCAGAAACATCCCGATCTGATCAAAAAATATATGGGCTCCGTTGTGCCCGTCGCAGATAATTATTTTGCGGCTCTGAATTCAGCTGTGTTCACCGATGGCTCGTTCTGTTATATTCCAAAAGGCGTTCGTTGTCCCATGGAATTGTCAACATATTTCCGTATCAACGCTGCCAACACTGGCCAGTTCGAAAGGACACTTATTATTGCAGAGGAAGGATCCTATGTCAGTTACCTGGAGGGTTGCACCGCGCCAATGCGCGATGAGAACCAGCTCCACGCCGCAGTGGTGGAAATATATGCCATGAAAGATGCCCAGGTAAAATATTCAACGGTTCAAAACTGGTATCCGGGCGACAAGAATGGCCGGGGTGGCATTTATAATTTCGTTACCAAACGCGGACTTTGCGCGGGCGATGGATCTAAAATTTCGTGGACGCAGGTGGAAACCGGCTCCGCGATTACCTGGAAATATCCTTCTTGTATTTTGAAAGGAGATAACTCTGTGGGTGAATTTTATTCAGTGGCGGTAACCAATAATTATCAGCAGGCAGATACCGGGACGAAAATGATTCACATCGGTAAGAACACGAAATCGCGGATCGTTTCCAAAGGTATATCTGCAGGTCACTCTCAAAACAGCTATCGCGGTCAGGTGCACATAATGAAACGCGCTTCAAATGCGCGGAATTTTTCACAATGTGATTCCCTGCTGATGGGTGACAAATGCGGAGCGCATACTTTCCCTTACATCGATGTGGAAAATAACTCCGCGAAAATTGAACACGAAGCAACGACCTCAAAAATCGGTGAAGACCAGATCTTCTATTGCCTGCAAAGAGGAATTGACGAAGAGTCTGCAGTAGCATTGATCGTCAATGGTTACGCCAAGGAAGTTTTGAATCAACTTCCGATGGAGTTTGCTGTCGAAGCACAAAAATTGCTGGCCCTCACGTTAGAAGGCAGCGTCGGATAAAAGTTCAAAGTTCAAAGTTCAAAGTTTAAAGTTTAAAGTCTAAAGTTTAAAGTCTAAAGTTGGTGATGTTAAAAATTCAGAATTTAAAGGCGAGAATTGACGACAACCAGATCCTTAACGGGATAAACCTGGAAGTGAAAGCCGGCGAAGTACATGCTATCATGGGTCCGAACGGTTCAGGAAAAAGTACGCTCGCCTCAGTGCTGGCAGGTCGCGAAGAATTTGAAGTGGTAGAAGGAAAAGCTGAATTCATGGGCAAGGACCTCCTTTCCATGGCACCGGAGGAACGGGCGAGAGCAGGTGTGTTTATGGCCTTCCAGTATCCTGTTGAAATTCCGGGCGTCAGCACCATTAATTTTATGAAAACTGCTGTGAACCAGATACGTGTCCACCGCGGGCAGCAGCCACTTGATGCGGTATCTTTCCTCGGCATGATGAAGGAACGAATGAAGCTGGTGGAAATTGATCAATCACTGCTGAACCGCGCATTGAACGAAGGCTTTTCAGGCGGAGAAAAGAAACGCAATGAGATCTTTCAGATGTCCATGCTGGAACCGAAGCTTGCTATTCTTGATGAAACCGACTCCGGATTAGACATCGACGCACTTAGAATTGTATCAAACGGCGTGAATAAACTCCGCACTAAAGATAATGCCATTATTGTAGTGACCCACTATCAGCGTTTGCTCGATTACATCATTCCCGATTTCGTGCATGTGCTCTACAAGGGAAAAATTGTAAAATCCGGAACGAAAGATCTGGCGCTGGAGCTTGAAGCAAAAGGTTATGACTGGATCAAAGATGAAGTAGGCCATAGTGTAAGTGTCACCTGAACTGAAATGAATCTCACCACCGCAGATAAAAATATCAAT